>CAZUOC010000049.1:0-9100 GCA_964622335.1 uncultured Ignavibacteriaceae bacterium | reverse complement strand
AGCTGACCGGCACACCAGAGAATTATTTCAGGCGTTTTTGCAAATACTGCCTGCCAAACTTGGGCGACATATTTATCACTTTCTCCCTTCATACCATAATTATCCAACCATGAACCAACCCATTTGGAAGGATCAACGCTTTCAAACCATCTTTGAAAAATATATCCACTATAAATTGGTATATGTTGATCCTGCATTTCCGGATCACGGGTCTCTATCCCGACAGCCATTTCATCATAAAGATGGGTTTCATTGTAAACATCATAACCATTTTGCCGGTGTCCTTCGTACCAGTTGGGATATTTGATAATAACTTTTATGTTCGGATTTACTTTTTTTGCCGGATCAATAATATATTTTTTTGATTGCTCAAGAATTAGTTTTGTTCTGTAGTCAGCCCAGCTTTCAATCCCCCTGTCCTTTACACTTTGTGGATCTGTTGCTATTGTGAAAAGCCAGTCATCTAAAATAATGGTGTCAAAAACCTGTGCGAGTGACTCCATTCTTTTCTGTAGTGCAGACATATCATCCGGATTATTATATGTTGAAGGACCACCTTGAGGAGAAACAGGAACCATTGCGCCACAAGGCTCAATTCCCATTGCACGAAATCTGTCAGCAATATTTTTCAACATTTTTATATCAATATTATCGCGGCTGTTCCCTTCAAAATAAACCTTGCTTGCTTTTATTGGAGCAAAGTAGTCCATAGTTTTTTGAAATTGTACCGGATCAACAAGAAGGTTTTCAACATCATGATAAGTAAAAAATATGGCATATTTCAGATTTGTCCATTTGCTTGAATCGTTGGGCTTAACAGCACCAGGTGTATTGTTGAAATTTAAAAACAGTACTGAGACTGTACATAAGAGAAATAGTCTTTTTAGAATGAACGTAAAATTTTTTTTAAAGATTTTCATTGTTTCTCCTGAAATTGATTTGTCTATTAGAAATGTGAATAGTTGATTTCGGCTTTGCAGCAGCATATTATTACTGTGATAATTGTTTCAAATTTATCCCATTCAATAATTAAGTGCAACTTCTAGCAGTGTAAATGATGAACTGCATTGTTATAATAAATATATTTGTAAAAAGGATTAGTTCAATTAAACAATATATAAAAGATGAATAAAATAATTGATTTAAGAAGTGATACAGTAACCAAACCTTCAGAAGCAATGCGCAAAGCAATGTATGACGCTGAAGTTGGTGATGATGTTTTTAAAGAGGATCCAACTGTAAATAAGCTTGAAGAATTCATTGCTGATTTACTCGGTAAAGAAGCAGCATTGTTTGTTTCAAGCGGAGTAATGGCAAACCAGGTTTGTCTTAATGTTCTTACAAATCCGGGTGATGAAGTTATTTGTGAGAGAGACGCACATATTTTTAATTATGAATCAGGTTCACCTGCTGCTTTAAGTGGAATTCAGCTTTGCCCTGTTAATGGGAAAAATGGAGTAATAAACGTAGAACAAGTTGAACCTATGATCCGCCCTTCAAGCGCTTATTATATGCCGAGAACGAAAGTTATTGCTCTTGAAAATACACATAACCGTGCCGGCGGTACAATTTATCCTTTGGAAAAAATAATTGAGATGAAAGAACTTGTTAAAAAGTATAATTTACTTTTTCATCTTGATGGAGCCAGAATCTGGAATGCATCTGTTGCAACAGGAATTCCTGTTAAAGATTATGCTCTTCATTTTGATTCTGTTTCCTGTTGTTTCTCGAAAGGATTGGGTGCGCCTGTCGGTTCTATAATTGGGGGGAAAAAAGATTTCATTAAAGAAGCTTTCAGAGTTCGTAAAGGTTGGGGCGGGGGAATGAGACAATCGGGAATTCTTGCTGCGGCTGCTTTGTATGCGCTTCAAAATAATGTACAAAGGCTTTCGGAAGATCATGAAAAAGCTAAGATTCTAGCAAAAACTATTAATGAAAATCCAAATCTTGAAATCGATATAGATTCCGTTGAGACAAACATTCTTATCTTCAAGCCTTTGAAGATGAATATTGATGAAGCAATAAAACGTTGTAAAGAAAAAGATTTGTTATTACTTGTCGGACGAGTTGATTCGTTAAGAGCTATTACTCATCTTGATGTTAGTTTTGAAGATATAAACAGGGCAGTAGAAATTATCACTGAAGTTTTTAATTAATCTTAAAAATTAAAATCTCATTAATAAAGCTAAACCCGTTCCAAAATAATCTGTATAGGGTGATATGTTTATTGAAACTTTATTAGCTGAAGGATTGGAATTAGACTTATATTTTTCCGGATGCGCAACAATCTTTCCAAATTCATAACCAAGATATATTGCCAATGGGTAATCGCTGTACCAGTGAATCCCTTTATTTACCATAGCCAATGCCATTAAGCCGGAAATTGTATATCCAACCGGGTCGATCCATTTCCATTCAGGATAATTTTCAGAAATTACTCCCACCATACTTATCATTGTTGTAAGATGCCCGGAGGGAAATGCATCGTAATAGGGAATACGTTTGTGATAAGTTAAAGGGCTTGGAAAGAATTTCCATTCGCCGGTACGTGTTGTTGCTACTATAGGACTTTCTCTTCCAGTAATGTGTTTTAAAACCTGCACAATCGCACCAGAAGAAATTGTTACCTGTGCTATCTGGCTGCCTGTTCTTATAGCTCTCTGGTCATCGTTGATAAGACCTAGCCCTACAAAAATAACTGTGAGAGCAAGCTGTCCATTTCCTGCACCAATCTGTTCAAATATGTTGCTTGCCTCATGTACAAAGTGAGAATTGTTATACCATTTATGATGTGCATCATAGGTTTCTCTATCAGTAGCCATAAGTGCCGCTGTTGATGCAACTATGCTAAGATAAACTGGAATACTTGTATTCAAAGCGACATCATAAAATTTTACATAATCCTGGGGAATGTTAGTAATCCAGTCATGCCATGTTACATTTGGTAGTTGGGGAGGTGTTTGATCTTTTTCTCCTTCATAACTTTTGAGGTCAAACGGATTTTTATTCTTTTTGACTCGTGAAAATCCAGGATAATTTTTTAATAAGTAAAAAGGAATAACTTTAGAAGAGTCCTGAGCTTTTATGTTTGTACATAAAATTAAGAACGCAAACATTATTTTATACTTGTACAAGAATTTCCATAAAGTTTGATAAAAATTAGCCCAAATTTATCACTAATTTTTGAATAATCAATGATAGTCTAGTCTTAATTTATTATTTTTAAAATGTTATTTCTATAGAGACAATTATGAAAACCCAATCCATTTTAATAATGGCGCTATTGGTATGTTTGCCATTTATTATTGCTCAGGAGAAGGTCCACGACAAAGGAATCCTTGTAAAAAGACAACCGGGTTTTTATGAAAAAATTCTTAATACACTAGGCGAGATGATACAAAGAACTTTGGTTACTATTTTTATAATGAAGATTATGTAAAGCTAAAGATGATGGATTTTATGGTTAGTAAAGATGCGGTAAAGGATTTATTGAGTAAGTTTAGCAATTAAATTTATTTGTCGCCACGACCTTTAGTTCGTGAACATTAAACATAAAGTTAGTGGCTTTAGCAACAATTTAGGCTAAAGCCCAAAATATTAGTAAAATTATCACGGGGGTTCTATGAGAAAAATAGTATTCGATATCGAGACTTGTGCATTTCCATTTGAATCACTTTCAGAAAGCCAGCAGGAATATCTTCTCCGGTATGCAGAAAGAGAATCGGATGAAAAAGTAAAAGAATTAAAAATGGATGATGCTATAAGATATACAAGCCTTTATCCTTTTACTGCAAAACTTATTGCAATTGGTATTTATGATGTTGATAAAGAAAAATCATACGTCTATTATGAAAACGATCAAAATGAAGAATGGGTTTCTGAAAAGGATGTTCATTATAAAGGATTAAGCGAAGCAGAAATGCTCAACTCATTCTGGAGAATTATAGAAGTTACAGATCAGATAATAACTTTTAACGGTAGAAACTTCGATGCACCTTTTCTTATGATGCGTTCCGCACTAAACAAAATTAAACCCAGTAAAAATCTTGTATCCAAGAGATTCGATTCATCTTTTCATATTGATTTGCTTGAACAGTTTACATATTACGGTCTTACAAGAAAATTTAATCTCGATTTTTACTGCCAGGCATTTGGAGTCGAATCACCTAAAACAAAAGGTATCTCAGGAATGGAAGTTAAAACTCTTTACGAAGCGGGAAGAATAAAAGATATTGCAGTTTATTGTGCTGATGATATTTACGCAACTTACGGGCTCTATAAGATCTGGGAAGAATTTCTAAATGTTGGTTAGTTATTTATTAAAGATAATACCTCATAATCGGTCTTTTGGGGCTTCTCCTTGCTGCAACTTTAAACCCGGCTTTAGTAAAAGCTGAAGGAATTCCTGTCCATGCAAATGCTGCGGGAATATTATCGCTGTAGGGTTCTGCCGGGTAGGTTTCTAAAATTTTTACTTTCTTCTTTTTGCAGAATTTAATTACGCCTTTCAGTAGTCCAGTTGATAGTCCTTGCCTCCTGTAAGGCTTAGCAATAAAGAAACAAGTTATTGACCAGACAGGTTTATAATCAATTTTTTGTAAAACTCTTGAATTTTCTAAACGAATAAATTTTTCTCTAGATGCTACCGCACACCAGCCGACAGGTTTTCCATCAATATATCCGATTATACCGGGAGTTTCATTTTTGCCAACGATTTTTTTCATAGCCTTTTTGTTGCTGGTACCTTTCTGTTTATCGAAATCCTTTGGCTTTATTCTCCATGCCATACACCAGCATCCGCCGCACGCACCTATTTCTCCGAACAGTTCTTCAAAATCTTTCCAGCGAGATTCTTCCAAAGGGTAACATTTAAGATTAGATAAAACCTCTTTTTTCATTTCCTTTTACCAAAATATTATTTGCTAAATTAAAATAATTAATATGAACAGGAAAGTGTCGTTTTCATTTTTCTTACTGTTATAAGATGAACCACTCTCTCATTTTTAGAAATATTTCCTGAAAAATTCTTTCATTTTAATCTACCCTTAGTACTTTCCTGTGGCATGGTTTTGGGCATAACACAGTACAGTAGATTTTAACAATATGCAAAAAAGGTTTTAAGGCAATTTATGTCTGTTACTGTCAACCAGCTTGTTTCAGGTGTTGAGATAAAAGGAAGAATGTTCCAGGAAGTAAACGAAGTTTTAACACCGGAGTCCATACAATTCATTTCAAAACTCCATTATTTATTTAACCCCAGACGGCTTGAGTTATTAAGAAGAAGAGAAAAAGTACAAAGGGAAATCAGTTCCGGTTCGATGCCTGATTTTATTGAAAACACAAAAGAGATAAGGAACGGCGATTGGAAAGTTGCGCCTCTTCCGGAAGACTTACTTGACCGGCATGTTGAAATAATCGGCTCAGTCGATCAAAAAACTATTGTAGATGATCTTAATTCCGGGGCAAATGTTTTTATCGCGGATTTTGATGATTCAACCTCTCCAACGTGGAATAATATAATTGAAGGACATATAAATCTAAAAGATGCTGTTGCGGGAACTATATCATATATAGATACAGAAACAGGCAAATTTAGTAAGCTTGATAAAGAAACAGCTACACTTATGGTTCGCCCGAGAAGCTGGCATCTCGATGAAAAAAACTTTTTGATTAATGGTGAATCCATTTCAGCTTCATTATTCGATTTTGGTCTTTTTTTCTTTCACAACGCCAAAAGTCTAATTGATAGAGGAACCGCACCGTATTTTTATCTTCCTAAAATTGAAAGCAGGTTCGAAGCAAGGCTGTGGAATAACGTTTTTGTTTTTGCACAGGATGAACTTGGAATTCCAATGGGAACGATTAAAGCTGCAGTTTTTATAGATACAATTGTTGCTGTTTTTGAAATGGAAGAGATTCTTTACGAATTAAAAGAACATTCTGCAGGACTTAGCTGCGGCAAATGGAATTACATTTTCAGCTTTATCAAGAAATTCAGAAATCACCCGATGTTTATTTTCCCTGACCGTGAACAAATTACGGCGTCATCCCGTTGTATGCAATCTTATTGTAACCTCCTTATAAAAACTTGTCATAAACGTAATGTTCATGCTATCGGCTGTGTTTCTACTGATATTCTTGCAGTGAATGACCAAACCATGAAAGATAAAATTTTCAAAAAAGTTTATTCGGATAAAGACTACCAGGCAAGCGAAGGATTTGACGGAACAATGGTTATGGATCCGGGTTTAGTCTCATTCTCGAAAAAAGCTTTTGATAAATACATATCACAGAAGAACCAGGTAGAGAATAAAAAAGAAGAAGTTAATATTACTGCAGATGACCTTCTCTCGCTTCCTGTGGGAACGATTACGCTGGAAGGATTAAAAACAAATATTGATCTTGGAATTCAATACCTTGAAGAATGGCTGAGAGGCAAAGGAACTTTACCAATTTATGATTCTATTGAAACTACAGCCACAGCGGAAATTGCCAGAACACAGGTTTGGCAGTCTGTAAATAATCCGGGTGGCTCTCTTGAAGATGGAACAAAGATAAGTGAAGAATTATATACATCTCTCCTCGAATCACAGCTTAATGAAATAAAGATTTCAGTTGGAGAAACACGGTTTTATAAGGGTGCTTACTATTTGGCTGCAGAAATCTTTGACAGCCTCATAAGGGAAAAAGAATTTACAGAGTTCTTAACCCTGAGAGCATATGAATTTATTTAGAGTTGATTACTTCGCTCTTAATCCATATTGTAAACTGCGGCGGATTAAGAGCACGATTTTTTTGACATAATGTACCGGGTTAAAAAGCAGTGAGAGGGCAATGCCTGTTTTTAAAAGATAGCTTAGTCTATCGCCCGGTACGCCAATTTGTAAAGCGAAACGCAGTTTCGCTTTTTTTTTTTTAACTATTTACTTGAATTCTTTTCTAACGGATTAATGCCAGCTTCTTAACACTCACAAACTTGTTTACTTTTAATCGATAAAAATAAATGCCACTGGGTAAATCAGACGCATCCAATTTTACGACATAGCTCCCTTTGTTTTGAAATTTACTTACCAGGGTTTTTACTTTTTGCCCTAACAAATCGAAGAGTTTTAACCTTACATAACCGGATTTGGGAATTTGATAACTTATATTTGTTGTTGGGTTGAACGGATTCGGATAATTTTGAAATAATTTATATTTCTTAATGATATTGTTTCTCTTCACCGAACTAATTATATCGACTGTAGCATAGTTACTAAAAGTAGAAGTAGTATCATTATTAAAAGCAAAAATTCTGTAAGTGTAGTTTAGTATATCTTGTATTGAATTATCAACAAATAACGTATCGTTTGCCTCAGTTGTATCAATACCAATAAAATTATTTGTGCTAGTTGAATCTCCTTGTTTTTTCTGAATAATAAATCCTTCTTCATTATCTGAATTATCTTCCCAGGTGAGGCTTATTTCTTTATTAATTCTGATTGCTTGTAAATCTGTTGGTGGATTTATTGGTTGAATTAAATTAATAGTTTCTCCTCTTAAAAATACTTGCATGGCAATCATTTCATCATTGCCAAGCCAGCGAATATTCAGTTTGTCTGAATAAGCACCATTCTTTTCAGGAATAAAGTTAACAGTAATACTTACCGAATCTTTAGCAGGGATTATAAAAGGTAAACTATCTGAGACAGCGAAAGACGAATCTTTATAAAAAAATTGGGATATAGTTGTACTGCTGTCCTTATCATTGTACAACATAATTTCTTTTTTTACAGAATCACCGGATTCTATTTTGCCAAAATCCAGAGTATCAACATCTGTTCTGAATAAATTTGTTTCCCATTTAAAACGAAACGAATGGAATCGCATATAATGGGCTCCGAAACTTAATTCGTAAGCTATAGAATTATCTGGTTTTATTTCCGTCACTGCAGGTTTCGTTACTTCACCCCATGATATAAACTTATTACCATTAGGGAGTTCCTGTACATTGCCTCTTGATCTTGTAAGTAAATTATTATGTGAATAGCGATTAATTAGTGTCACTGTTTTATTTTCTTCATCTAATTTGTATTCTATCATGCTGGAGTATGGATCTGGGTGATATACTCCGTTATCAAAAATGGTTATATCTCCATTAGAAATGCGGCGAATATCATGCTGGCGCGAAAATCCTCTTTCGTCATTAATAAAAGCGAATTGATTATTCTCGCCACCCAGACGCCAGATTATTTCTCCGGTATTATGATTTATTTTAGTAATCTCGTCAAGGTTTCTTGCTGACAATATTATGTTGCTGTCCGTATCAATTTCAATAGAATTAAAATGCACAAAGTCTATTTGATATTGAGTTAATGGAACATGACTATCCGCGTCTGTTATCTCGTAATTATCAAGTGCACTCCATTGAAAGACCATGTTTCCGGTTGAATCAAATTCCTGCAGAGCCATATCGATAATTTGTGCTGTAGAATCACCGCCTTCAACAATTTTACTCATATCTACATCAACTAATTTTTTACCGAGAATATAATAATGTCCGTTCTGAAAGACTCTTAAATCGTGAACATCAATTGAGTAGCCATTAGCAGTTTTAAAAGTACGCTTGAGATTGAGTGAGCTATCCAGCGCATAACATGCCAGGGGTTTATAAATAAAGTAAGTTATCTCCCCATTGGGTTGTAATTTAAAATCATATACGGAACCACCAACATTTCTATAAAATACCGGTGTTGCGTCATTGTCAACGATCATTAGATGATTAGACGGTGGTAAGAACATATAACTGGGAGAAGGGTTGTTTACAGAGTCTACTATAAGAGAAGGAATATCTGCTAATATTGAAGTTAAAGATTTGCCCCCAGGATTTCTAGCTGATAAGTCAGTGCCTAATTCTTTGTTTAATATCCTAACGTCGCCGGGTTCGATTTTTCTGTTTATAAAAAATTCAAAATTTAGATTACCGATATTTTTCCCATCGAGGGTTCGGATTCCTTCGTTTAATTTAACTGTGATTTTTTCCCATGGAGAAAAAAGGGAATAAGGATTGAACACTAAAGTTTTGGAATCATCCGATAATAGAAAATGTCCCTGGTGAATT
>CAZUOC010000048.1:0-9124 GCA_964622335.1 uncultured Ignavibacteriaceae bacterium | reverse complement strand
GATATTCAAATTCTTTATTCCATTCCCGCATCGCAAGGAATTGATCTTTGGGAACAATACTGTTATCGCCGTAAGCCGAGTTTACCAGGACAAGTTCATAGTTGTACCCTTTTTCAGATAACTTGTTCAGCTTTTCCCACATTCTTTGTTGAATTGCAAAATTTCCCCTTCCTTCCAAACCGTAAGAATATCCTTCGTTGTAAGCTTCATTTAAATATGTAATAACTCTGCTGCCGTCAGAGCCTTCCCACCAAAAAGCTTTGGGTAAAGATTTCTGAAAAGAATAATTATTAAAAAATTCATTGATCCCTTCAGCAAGAAAATTTACTCCTGCATTTTTTAATACCTGTGGAATAAACCACGCCTGCCCCGGAACATCATTATAAACAGCAGCATTATATTTTAATCCATATTTTTCTTTATACTCTTTCGCTTTAAATAATGACCTTATCATTTCCTCTTCGCCAACCCACCCGGTGAACGGATTTGAATAGAGAGGCGAAGCCGCAACTCTTCCTTTCTTTATAAGATTAATTATTTTTTGAAACTGTTCCGGCGAGCGCGATTCTTCGTATTGTTCAAGCTGCCAGAGCGTTTCTATAGTCCAGTTAAAATCCGGATACTCATTGCACATCTCGACAACTTCATCAAGTGTGTTTGAATGAATTTCTTTTACTACAGGCTGAGGATTCGTATAACCGATATCAGTGTGTGCAAGCATCATAACATGCAGTTGATAATGGGGTTTTTTCTGCAGTACAATTTCCTTTTCAACATTTTTATATTCTGTAGAAAGAATTACTTTAACTTTTTTATCAGATTTTATTTCGGCAAGAAAAATCTGATGCCGGCTTAATCCAAAAGGAATAGAATCTATCTTAAATGAAAATTTTTTGTCATCAATATTTAATTTTAACTCACCCGGCATAATTCCCGGATTGGGCGAGATAATTTCAAAATCAAATCTTTGGTTTAAATCTTCTTTATCTTTTTTGAAGAAAAAAGTCGAGACTACATTAAAGTTAAGTACCTGTGTATCATCAAATATCGCACTTACATTTTCCAACGGCTTTCCGTTTTTGCCGAGTAGTTTAAGATAAAAGCCCCACTCCCATTTTATCTTCTCAAAAAATGCCAGAGCATGATTTTGATTTGAATTTCCGACTTTAACAAGAATTAAATTCCTTCCTTTTTTCAGATCAATCTTTATAGTATCACTATCGACTTTTGCATTCCTGTTTTGCTGAATAGAATAAACTTCCTGCTGATTAACAAAAATTTTCCCAAATGAGTTGCTGCCAAAAGTAAGAATCGCTTTTTGATTTTTTGGGCTTTCAACATAAGATGCAGCATAGCCGGTCAGTGCATACCAGATTTTTCCAGGAACTTTTCCGGGTAATTGCCAGCGCAACGTGCTGTTAAAATCTAAAAAACCTTTTGAGGAAATTGATTGTGACACCCATTCGGCGACTTCATCTTTTATTAGATTACTTTTCTCTTTTTTTCCTAAAAAAGGTTTAATTGTTTTTTCATCTATAACATCACTATCGGCAGGAACACCAAATCCTACCAAAGGTTGTTCAAACGGACCAATTACCATCCAGGCAGGAACAAATCCTTCTTTCGTTAAAGGAATTTCTTGTGAATTCCTTTCCTGAGAAAAAGAATAGCTATTAACTATAACAATTATGATAAGGCTGATAATACTTATTTTTTCTTTCACCAAATACTGTCTCATATTTTCCTTAGAATTTAAATCCTACTGTAAACCTTTGAATATCATTAAATACAATTTCGGATGGAGTGTATGAGTAATCTATTTTGAAATCCAGGTCAGCAAAAGGAGGAGGATCTATTCCTATTCCAAAAGAAATTTTACTTAAATCATTATTTATCCTGTAACCTCCCCGCAGTTTAACATATTCAAGAAGGTTTATTTCCGTACCAATGTTAACCCATTCCACATTGTCTGTCGGATGAACAAGTTCTGCAGCAAGTGTTAAGGCAATATCTTTAGTAGAAATAATTTCATCTGCGGCGCTTACACGAAAAAGAAGCGGTGTACGGAACTCCTGGTTAACGAGCTTCATATCGGGACCAAAATGTTGAAGAGCAAAACCTAATCTTAACTGCCTGAAACCGGTATGATAAATTGTTCCCACATCGAATAAAACATTGCTAAATTTATAATCATCTAATTTTTCCTGCACATATTTTACCTGTAGACCTATAGAAAGTTTGTCTGTAAATCTTTTGGCAACAGCAAGACCAATCAGCAAATCGCCTGCCTGAACCATCCGTCCTGTTCCATCCGGCTGTAATGCAGTTGTTTCTTCAAATTCATTTATATCAAGTGTAATAGCGTTTAATGCAACGACAAAAGAACCAACCGGATAAGCAATTACAGCCGAATTATGTTTACTGTCTACAAGCCATTGATTATGAGAAAAAATAACCTCGCCTTTTTCTAGATAGGATATTCCCGCAGGGTTCCAGAAAACAGAGTTGGCATCGTTTACTATTGCAGTTACAGCTTCGCCCATTGCAGTTTCTCTTGCCCCGGTTCCTATCTTTAGAAATTGTAACCCGGCTGATCCAGCTTTTGAAAAATCGAAACCATAATCAAACTGGGCAAAGTTTTTCTCTGTACAGAAAAGAATAAAAATGATTTGAAGTGTTATTAATATTTTTTTCTTCATAATATTCACTTAATAATAAGCAATGTGCCTTTATTGCTTCCGACATCAGATTCTACTGTCCAGAAATAAATTCCCGGTGCTGTTCTTTGCCTTGCGTCCGAAAGCTGATCCCAGACTTCTTCACCTGAGTTTAGGTTTTCATGTCTTAAAGTTTTTACAAGTTCTCCATTGGAAGTATAAATCCTGATGGTACACACAGCAGGAAGATTTGACCAGACTATATAATTCTCTGTCCCGCCTGTAGGAAATCCTGAAACTTCCTTAAAAGGATTTGGAAAAACCTTTACATCTAAAACATTTTCGGCTGCTGTGCGGGTTGCCTGAATTGCTTCCTCATTCCTGTTGGTAAACCAGCTTTCATTACCTGAACTATCGAAAGAAGTAACTGCATAAAAGTAACCGGTTGCAAGACTGATACTCCGATCTTCATAAACCCATTTATTAATATCAGAATTAAAGTAACGAGTTATATCAGTTGATTTACTTACATTGATTTCTTTTACGCGTGTAAAGGGACCGATAAAGGACCTGTTACTTCGATAAACTCTATATCCCTTTAAATTTGATTTTCCACTAATCGGGTTAATCCAACTTGTTTCAAGCGGGTTCCAGGAAATTGCAATTGATTGATTACTTGGCTGTGAAATAATTTCAATTTCTGGTGAAGGTGGTGGAACTGAAGAGAGCTGATAATTATTATTGTAAAGTTGCCTGGCTCTGTCAATTGTATTTCTTAAGGAATCTAACCCGGCAGGCAATTTGGATTGCGATTCCAAACCTTTAAGAGCTTCATCAATTGGAAGACCGTTAACTGCTTCAACAATAACGACTTTTACTGAGCCGCCGGCAGGAATATCATAAGGACCGGCAGACATAAGAGTAAAAGGTGTTAGTCTTTCATCAGGTTCAGCCTGTAGTGATTTATCTGTACCTGAAAGAATGTTGTACAGGTTTTCTGAATTGCTGCTGCTCAGATTGAAAAATCTTTCATTATTAAGAACCTGTGCATAGAGAATATTAGCCGGCTGAGAACGATTGTCGGATGCAGGGTCAGCATAAAGTAAAGCATAACCTGCATAGCCAGTAGTTCTTAGTTCATTTGCATCCGCCCAGTAATTGCCAACATCTGTCGCGAGACTGAAATTCGGCGTGTCATCATAAGAATACAATAAAGCACGGCTTGTATCGTATCTAACCAAATCATCTGCCCTGTTAAAATCATCGCCCCATCCGTTATGAACTACAAAATCCTGGTAGCTGGGGCGAAGTAAATAAGGGAAGCCGACAAAAACATCAGTTACGGATAAACTATTCTCGTTAGTAACTACATACTCAAAAATTATAAAGTTGTTAAGACCGGAAAAACTCCATGCTCTGCTTGTTCTCTTTACAGAAATATTTTCTGTTGTTTTCCATTGCGCTATAATTTTTTCTTCTGCTTCATTCGGATCATAGCTTCCTGAGCCAACGAAATTTTCGATCTCCTGCATCGGCTCAAAAGTCCCTTCATCAACAAAAGTAAAAGGACCTTTTTCGGTGAAGAAAATACTTCCGTCATTTCTTTTTCCGCCTATCCACATTCCCCCGCCGTAATTATACGAACGCTGGTCATCTTTAGCCAGGATCAAATTTGGGGGTCCGCCGGGCCAATCCATACTGGGATAAGTTTCGAATCTGTATGTGGGATCCGACGGACCAATAGTACCATTATCTTTTACTGTTTCCCATAAATTTCCTCTGTCATGAATTTTAAAGTCAGCTTTTCGGGCTTGAGGAAAAACTACGGTGCACATTCCAAATAAAAAGATAACAGATACTATTTTTTTTAAACTTTTCATTTGATTTCTATTTTTAAAATGAATACTTAATACCGAGATAGACTCTTCTTTTTTCATAATAAGTCTGCCAGCTTATATCATAACCTCCTGCATCTACAGTAGAAATTGTTCCTTTCTCAACATAATTTTTTATTGCGTTAGCATCGAAGATAACATCCCCAAAGGAACGAAGATTTTTTGCATTTAATAGATTAGTAATCTGAACATAAAAGAGGAATGAATGTTCCCCACCAATCTTTATCTCTTTATCCAATCTCAAATCGACATTTTGAGTAGCAGGATATCTATAATTGTTGTACGTATCTGGAGGATCGTCGGGACCAATATATGTAAATGCCTGACCACTTGTGAACCTATACAATAAACTTAACGTTGCACCATTAAAAATATTATCGATGTAAGAATTCATAAAGCTTTCGGGATACCTGAAGAATAAATTTGCTCTCAGAATATGAGGTCGGCTATAACTTTTTTCTACAGGAATTCTTTTATTTACTTCAGAATCCCACTGGTAAGTTATATTTCCATTTCCGTCAATAAATACAACCTGTGGACTTGCTCTTCCCTGGGTCGATCTCGAAAAACTATAATTAAGATCTAAGGTTATATCTCTGCTAAATAAAGTACGAAGCGAGATTTCAAAACCACGGGAATCGCCATAATCTCCGGGCAAAAAAGTTGCATAAGATTGATTGGCTGTTATTTGACCTCTATACGGATCGTACCCTTTAATACTTCTATCAAAAAGACCAACTCTTTCTTCAGTCTGATCAAATACATCTTTATAAAAAGCGGTCACATCAAGAACAGCGATATCTTCAAAATTATGTTTTATACCGGCTTCAAACATTATTGTCTTTTGAGGTTTCAGTGGTTCTGCAGTATATGCAACAACTCTTTCCGGATCACCATCGTTAGAGGCTATATGATTCGGTTGTCTTCCTTCCCGTGCAGCAAGCTTGTCCTCTGCAATAATTTTTTCAACAATATTTACAGGACGGAAGTAACCAAATTCAAACATTTGATCGAGAGGAGGCATTTGGTAAAAATGACCATAATTAAAATGAAGAAGAGAATTTTCAGTAATGGGGAACGAAACGCCAAACCGCGGGCTAATCATATTATAAGAACGTGCAGGAGAACGGGGTTTATCAAGAACATTTTGGAAAGAATATTTTATATGCCCGTCCGAATCAACCTGGTCTCCATCGGGATCCTTTGAAGCATCATATTGGGGGTCAATTGCCAGATTAAAAAGATTTGTTTGGTCGAACCAATCCCGGTTCGGATTAAAGTAATCATACCTGATACCGATATTCAATATCATACTTTCAAATTCCATTTTATCCTGTAGGTAAACAGCCATCTGAATCGGGTGGTAAGCTTCATTTAAACCACGGTTAAGCCAATATCTTTCGTTTAAAGTTTGTGAAGGAAAACGATAGTTTTCTCTTTCATCATAAGTATTATACCTGAACTCGAATCCGGATTTAAGCAGATTACTTTTATCGAACTGCCAATTCAAACTTCCAGTTAAAGAAATGTCTCCTGTTAGAACATCATTCTTGTTTACGAATGTATATTTATCGAAAGGTTCATTTTCATATCCTTCATACTTCTGAAATCCAAACAGATCTACCGCTCTGCTCTTGCCTAATTCCGTATAGTCACTTGGTCCTTCTTTAAAATGAACATAATAGCTGCTCAACTTCAGTTCATAAAATGCGTCTGTATTAATAACATGAGAAAAATGAATATTACCTAAGTAATTGTATGTGTCCAGCAAAGAACCCCATCCGCGATAATATTTTGCCTGGTTTGTAAAATCTCCGTTTTCCTGTAACGTCGAGTGAGCATCGTGATTATATGTGCCGCTTAATCTTAATTTAATCCCTTTATTAGAATAAGAGAAATCAGCAAACAAATTTTCAGAATTTCTGGAATCTCTTGGACGAGGGATAGTGTAAGCCTGTTGTTTATACTGGGATGATAAAAAGAATTTTATTGCATTATCATCAATAGAAAAGAGAGGACCACTTAAACTTGCATAAATAGTGTGATCCGGTATCTTGGTATAATCGTAAATTTGGCTTTGCCTGTAGGGTGTCCACCAATTAGGATCGAGAGAACCGTCAGATAAAGTATGATCTAAAAATTCTTTCTCTGTTTTAGGATCGTAAAGATAATTACCAAAATGATGCTGACCGGGAACTCCATAAATATATTCAAGAGATCCATGAAAATTTTCTTTTCCTTCCTTTGTAATAACATTTACAATACCCGATTCAGCTTCTCCATATTCGGCGTTAAAGCCACCGGTCATTACCTGCACTTCTTCAATCGAATTAAGATTTACATTTGTGAATGAACCTCCCCAGTCTGCACGACCACCAACAAGTGATGCAGTTCTAACACCATCGATATACCACTTTACTTCATCCTGGCTTCCTCCCCTGACGGAATATCTTTGTTCACCTCTGCCTGCTGAACCTAAGCCACCCGCAACAGGGATCGGATCAAAGAAAACACCTGCCTGCACAAACAAACCCTCTTTTGTATCTGTTATCGGAAGTCTTTCAAGTTCTGCAATCCCAACAAATTGAGTGCTCGATGTAACATCTTTCTGTATGACCGGTCTTTCAGCTGTGATAATAACTTCATCTTTAAGTTCAAGAGTTTTTTCTTCGATCTGAAAATCAATATGTGTGGTGAGATCAACTTTTACAATAACATGCTGAATAAGAACTTCCTGGTATCCTATCATTGATGCTCTGAGAGTGTACTCACCCGGAGGAACCTGAAGAATGAAATAATCCCCATTAAAATCTGTTGCGGAACCAAGATTAGTACCTACTATCAGGATATTAACCCCTGGTAAAGGTTCGCCTGTTTTCTTATCAGTAACTTTTCCCTGGATTTTCCCGCTCACACCGGCAGGTACATTTTGTACAAAAACAAATGTGAAAAAAATTATGTATAAAAAGTATTTTAAGATTTTCATACTTAACTCTGAATTATAGTTCAGACATTACTCCGGTCGTTGTGATGGTTTCTCATCCTTTTAATCCACTCATTGTAAAACCCTGAATAAAATATTTCTGGAAGAAGAAGAATATTAATATCATCGGTATCATCATTAATGTTGATGCTGCCATTAAAAGCGCCCACTCTGTAACATGCTGACCAACAAACATTCCCAAACCTAAAGCAAGTGTACCTTTCATTTTATCGGATAAATAAATTAATGGACCAACGAAGTCATTCCATGTCAACATAAATGTAAGTATAGCAACGGTTGCCAGTGCAGGTTTAGCTAATGGCAATACAATGTTCCAATAAATTCTTAATTCCGAGCAGCCGTCAATTCTTGCTGAATCCAAAAGATCTCTTGGAATGGTTAAGAAAAATTGCCTGAGAAGAAAAATGTTGAACGCGCTAACACCAAAGAAAGCAGGAATAGTTAAAGGCTTGAATGTATTAAGCCAGCCGAGTTCTTTGAAAAGGACAAAGAGAGGAATCATTGTTACCTGCATAGGAAGCATCATTGTCGCAAGTACTACAATGAAAAGTGCATCTCTTCCAGGCCATTTTAAACATGCAAATGCATAGGCAACTAAAGAACTGGAAAGTAAAGTACCGATTATTGAAACAGCAGAAATAAAAACTGAATTTTTCAGATAGACTAAGAATGGCATCCTGTTAAAAACGTCAACATAATTTTCCCAATGAAATTTTTCAGGTATCCATTGTGGAGGGAAAGAAAAAATTTGGGTATTCCCCTTAAGTGAAGTAGAAATAATCCATAAAAACGGAATAATAAAAAACAAAGCAAACACAACAAGCAAAAATAAAACCATCATATTTTTTAGTGAAAGAGTTTTTTTCATTTTGTCAATCCTCCCTCATAATGGACCCATTTCTTACTCAACTTGAACTGTATTAATGTTATAACAAAAGTTATTACCAGCAGCAGCCACGCAAGAGCGGAGGCATATCCCATATCGAAATCTTCAAATGCCCTGTTGTACAAATAAAGGTTATAGAACAAAGTTGAATTAAGAGGTCCGCCATGTGTCATTACATAAGCTTCAACAAAAACCTGGAGAGAGAAAATAACTTCAAGGATTGTCCATAAGAAAATCACGGGAGAAAGCATAGGCACAGTTACATGCCTGAATTTAGCCCACCATCCTCCTCCATCAATTTCCACAACTTCATATAAATGTTTGGGGATGCCCTGAAGAGCAGCTAAGAAAACAAGCATTCTCCCTCCTCCAAGCGACCATAAACTCATCAACACCATCGATTGTTTGGACCAGTTGGGATCCAACAGCCATAAAGGTCCCTGGATTCCAAAATAAGAAAGAAAAGAATTGATAAGACCATATTGCGGATTGAGCATCCATAACCATAAAACAGAAAGAACAACTCCAGTAACAATTGAAGGAATAAAATAAACTGTACGAAATATCTTTACACCCTTAACTGCATTATTAACAAGTACAGCAAGAAGAAGAGAACCTATAATAGAAAGCGGAACTCTTAAAATAGTATGATGCTTTTCCAATTTCCACCATTGTTCAGAAT
>CAZUOC010000047.1:0-9141 GCA_964622335.1 uncultured Ignavibacteriaceae bacterium | reverse complement strand
TCAAGCATTCCAAGAATGTGAAGTACCGTTGATTTTCCTGAACCCGAAGGACCCATTATCGAGATGAATTCACCTTTACCAACATCAAAACTTATATCTCTTAAAACATAAGTTTTCAGAGGACCGTTTGAGTAATACTTTTCTATGTTTTTTAGTTTTATCATAAAGTTATTCCATTCTTTTATTCATTTCTTAAGGAATTAACGGGATTTGCCAAGCTTGCTTTTACTGCATGCAGACTAATGGTTAACAAAGCAATAATTAATGCTATTACACCGGAGATTATGAATGCGGCAAAGTCTATATTTATTCTAAAGGCAAAATTCTCAAGCCAGTTTTTCATTATATAATATGCAATTGGCCATGCAATAATGTTCGAGATAAGAACCCAAACAGCAAACTCTTTCGATAAGATTAATAAAATTTCAGTTACCGAAGCGCCCAACACTTTACGAATGCCAATCTCTTTAGTTCTCTGTTCTGTAACGAACGCTGCCAGACCAAATAAACCAAGGCATGCAATAAAGATAGCCAGGGTTGAAAAAACAGTTATTACAAAACTTGTATTCTCTTCAGTTTTGTAAAGCCGCGCAATATTTTCATCAACAAAACGGGACCACATGCCCTCATTATCTGCGAATTTTTTCCACGTTCCTTCTATATATCTCAATGTGTTTTTTATATCAGACGAAGCAATACGAATGGTAAATACATTAGCAAACTGATTTTCAGGATATAAATGAATCGCTAAAGGTCGTATTTTCCTATGTAGCGATTCATAATTAAAATCTTTAATTACTCCGATAATGCTAAATGTTTTTGCCCAGCCTTCTCTGCCAATCCGTGTTAATTCTTTTCCAACAGGATTATTATCTCCTGAAGGTATAGATTCCTGAAATAATTTTGCTGCAGATTCATTAATCAATACTGCTGTAGTGTCTGTAGAAAAATCCTTAGAGAAGAAACGCCCTTCTTTCAATTTTATCTGGTAAGTTTTTAAAAAATCATAGTCGGCTTCAACATATTGGAATACAGTAGGATCCGTTCCGGTTTTTTTATTGAACAAGTAACCGCTACCCGGTACCCCGGCTCTGAACATTTGTGATGAATTGGTTGCTGATAGTATCTTTGGATTCTTTAATATTTCCTGTTTAAATGTTTCAGTACGACTGCCCAAAACATTTGCATTCATTATAGAAAAAAGATGCTCTTTATTGAAGCCGAGATTTTTATTCTGAATGTAGTCGAGTTGATTTTTTATGATAATAGTTCCAATTATTAAAGTAATTGAAACAGCGAACTGAAAAATAACAAGTGCACTTCTGGTATAGCTTTTCCGGCTTCCCTTTTTTACATTTTTTAATACATCTACAGGCTGAAAAGATGAAAGGTAAAATGCAGGATAGCTTCCGGCTAGTATTCCTATAATCAGAATAAAACCAATAAGAACCGGCAGTATATAAAAGCTGCTGAACAAATTAAGTCCTAATTCTTTGCCTACAAGGTTATTAAATGAAGGTAGGATAATTTCAAGAAGTGCCAGGGCAATAAGGACAGACAAGCCGCTCATTATTATTGCTTCGCTTATAAATTGCAATATAAGATTTAACTTATTTGAGCCGAGAGTTTTTCTTATACCTACTTCTTTGGCCCTTCTTTCAGATCTCGCTGTTGCAAGATTCATAAAGTTTATAATTGCAATAAGAAGAATAAAGAGAGCCACTGCTGAAAAAATGTATGTGTATGCTATATCGCTGCTTTTTTCTTGTGCCCATTCTGTATTCATATCTATTCCATAGTCCCTGGATGAACGCAAGTAAATAGAATTTAAAGGCTGAAGATGGTATTCATATTTGTTCCCGGTCGCTAAAAATTCCTTAAGTGAAATACCGGCTATGCTTTCCACTAAAGGACCTATATTATCATCAACAACTTTCTCCAGTTTTTGCTCAAAATCACCCGGGTTGGTACCTTCCCTTAAGACAATGTAGGTGGAATACCACAGATCCAGCCAGTACCGGTTTATCTCATAAGTTGACATAGATGTAAGAAACTCAGTACTGAAATGCGAGTTTGTGGGAAAGTCTTTAATCAAGCCAGTTATAAGAAAATTTTCACTTTTATCATGGTAATTTTCCACCTGGTTCAGGTAATCTGCTTTATAAGATTTTTCAACAATCAAAGTTTTCCCTATCGGATTTTCATCGCCAAAATATTTTTTAGCAGCGGTCTCAGTTAAAACTAATGTATTAAATTTAGTAAGAGCGGTTTTAGGATTTCCTTGAATGAACTGCAAACTAAAAACATCAAAAAATGATGAGTCAACACCATAAATATTTCCCTGACTGAACACTTTGTCTTTGTACCTGAACAGATATTGTCCGAAATATCCTATTCGTGTGAAGTTTTGAACTTCGGGAAATTGCCGTGCAAGTTCAGGTCCCAGAAGTCCCGGTGTTTTAGAGTTATTATTTTCTTTACCACTAATAAGCTGTTCTATATAAACGCGATAAATCCTGTCTGAATTTTTATAAAATCTGTCAAAACTTAGTTCATCAAGAATGAAAAGAGATAGTGTAAGAAAACAAGTAATTCCCACGGCTAACCCGGCAATATTTATTACCGAAGATATTTTATCTTTCTTAATATTCCTGAATGCAACATGTAAATAATTTAGAAACATTTTAATTCCCCTGATTCCTTACTAAACGTGAAATTTTTCTTTATAATTTTCAGTTACAACGTGACCATCAAACAAGTGAATTATCCTGTTGCCATATTCTGCATAAGTCGGTGAGTGTGTTACCATAACTATTGTTGTTCCTGCTTCATTTAAACCGGTAAGAATGTTCATTACTTCATCGCCTCTTGCTGAGTCAAGATTTCCGGTGGGTTCATCCGCAAGAATTAATTTGGGATTTCCTACAATCGCTCTTGATACAGCAACTCTTTGCTGTTGACCTCCGGAAAGCTGCTGCGGAAAATGATTTGCGCGGTGCATTATTTCCATTCTTTCAAGAGCTTCATTTACTTTCTTTTTCCTATCTGCTGCATTTACCCCAAGATATAACAAAGGCAGTTCAACATTTTCGGTTACAGTTAATTCATCGATAAGATTAAAACTCTGGAAAACAAAACCGATATTTTCTTTTCGCAATAAAGCTCTTTGTCTTTCAGAATATTTCGCTACTTCGTGATCTAAAAAGTGAAGTTCTCCTTCTGAAGGATTATCAAGTAAACCAAGAATATTAAGCAATGTTGATTTCCCACAGCCGGACGGACCCATGATTGAGACAAATTCACCCTGCTTTATCTCGATGTTAACATTGTTAAGAGCAGTAGTTTCAACTTCATCAGTTGTATAAAGTTTTCTAAGATTAGCTGTACGGATCATTTTAACTCCTCTATTATTTAATTTTTTAAAACAAGTTTCTCTACATCACCAAAAGTATCGTAAGAAGAAGTAATTACTTTTTCACCCGGCTTTAAGCCGTCGATTACTTCAAAAGAATTTGTGTTCTGTCTTCCAAGCTTTATATTTCTTTTTATTGCATAACCGCCCGATTTATCAACTACAAAAATCCACTGACCACCCGTAGTCTGGTAAAATCCTCCACGGTCAATTGTGATTGCTTTATCGGGCTCTCCAAGCTCAAGCTTAATCTGAAGTGTTTGTCCCCGTCTTATTCCGTTCGGTACAACACCCACAAAGTGCATATCGACTTCAAACCTGCCGTTTGTTACCTGCGGGAAAACAGTTTTAATGATAAGCTTGTAATCATTTCCTGCAAAAGTAAACTCGCCCATTTGCCCCGGCATTACACGGGCGATATAATGTTCATCAATAGAAGCACGAACTTTATTAGAATCAATAACATCTATTCGCCCAAGATTTTCTCCACGTGCAATTGATTGTCCTATTTCAGCATTTAGTGCAGTAAGCTGACCTTTAATTGGTGCGCGTACTGTAAGATTTTCTAATTGAGTTTTTGTAACAGATAAGTTTGATTGCAGCGTTTCAACAGATTGCTCAAGCTGTACGATTTGCTGAGATCTGAATAAAGAATCCTGTCGATATGTTTCAAGGGTAAGATCTCTTTTTTGAGCTGCATATTCATACTGTTCTTTAGCCCTGTCAAATTCATTTTTAGAAATAAGATTTTTTTCAAAGAGAACTTTGTCGTTCTCATAAATTCTTTTCTTGTCTATAAGATTATATTCAATATCAAGAATCTGAGCACGAAGATTTAATTTATTCTGTTCCATCGAAAGACGCGTACTTCGTAAATTATTTATCTGAGAAAACACATTAGCCTGGTTGTAAATAACACTTAGAGTGAGTTCCGCATTATCCATCCTGATAATCGGATCACCGACATTAACAAAAGCACCTTCTTCAACATATTTTTTTACTACCCGACCACCTTCGGAAACGTCGAGGAAAAAGGTTTGTATTGGCTGAACTGTACCTGTAATCGGAATAAATTCCTGAAAGGGACCATACTTTACTTCGGAGATAGTTATTCTTTCAGTTTCAACATTAAGCTTTGAACTTTTATCAGCAAAAATTAAAAGGTAGATAATGAAGATGAATAATAATCCACCCCCGCCGTAAGTTAAAATTCTCTTAGGAGTCCATTTTTTCTTTTCTATTTTTCTATCCATATCAGAGTTTCGGTTAAATGTTCTTATAAATATTTATTGTTTGATTCAAGTAATATGCCCTTTTAGTTTATTTTTGCATATACTTACATCAAAAAATAGAACCATACATCCGTAATATTCGCCAAAATATTTTTATAGCACTTGATAATAGTGCACGGTAGTGTTACAATTGTGTACGGTTTCGGACAGATTAATTCGCCGGACTGACTCTTAAATTCGGGTTCTCTTTGAATAGATTTTTTGTATGATAAGTGCCAAGATTGGTTTTGCAGTTTGAACAAATACAAATATATCGTAGTCCAATCATCGATTCAACCTTGCAAAGCCAGACGTTATCAACTGTGGTTTTGCAGTGTGTGCAATAGATTCTGGTTTCGATTTTTTGTATTTGTTTAGTCATCTTTTTCTGAGCAGTTTAATTATTAGACTTAACAAAGAGCAATTTTGTTACAGGTCATATAAATATTTTTGAATAATTTTTCAACCGATAAATCCGGTTCAGGCACGCTAAATGAACAATCCTCGACTTTCAGGGACAATTGAAATGCCAGAAAATTTTATTCAATATTCTTTCATACTGAACTTGTTTTAGCATCTTTTAAACTTCAGCATGACCATTATTAAAAACACTTATGACTAAAAAAAATACAAAAGTTCTTATCGTTGACGACAACGAAGATATACTCGTAGCTGCAAAGCTTTTACTTAAGCCTTATGCTTCAGTAATTCAAACTGAAAAAAATCCGAATCAACTACCTGAATTGTTAAGCAAGAACAGTTATGATGTGATCTTTCTTGATATGAACTTTACCCAGGATATGACAAGCGGAAAAGAAGGGTTTTACTGGCTTAACCAGATTTTAAAAATTGATCCTACAGTTATTGTAATTATGATTACCGCTTACGGCGATGTTGAAATGGCTGTTAAAGCTGTAAAAGAAGGTGCAACAGATTTTATACTAAAACCGTGGCAGAATGAAAAACTTATCGCAACTTTTTCTGCAGCAATAAAATTGCACGAATCAAAACTCGAAGTAAATAACCTTCGTTCCCAGCAAAAATATTTAAGCGATGATCTTGATAAAAAATTCCAGGAGCTTATAGGTGTTTCAGACCCGATACAGGAAGTTTTTAGAACAATTGAGAAAGTTGCCAAAACCGATGCAAATGTTTTAATTCTCGGAGAAAACGGAACAGGAAAGGAATTAGTTGCAAGAGCTTTGCACAGGCAGTCTCAACGCGCAGAAAAAGTTTTTATTAATGTTGATATGGGAGCTTTAACTCCTACCCTTTTTGAAAGCGAATTATTCGGACATGTAAAAGGGGCATTTACAGATGCTAAAGAAGAGAGAGTCGGAAGGTTTGAAGCAGCTTCCGGCGGAACTTTGTTCCTCGATGAAATCGGAAATATTCCTCTGGAATTGCAGGCAAAACTTTTAAATGTAATTCAAAGCAGGAATGTTGCGAGAGTCGGTTCAAACAATTACCACCCGATTGATATCCGCTTAATCTGTGCAACAAATCATCCGATTTATGATATGGTAAAAGAGGGAAAGTTCAGGCAGGACCTTCTTTATAGAATTAATACTGTTGAAATCAGGATTCCTCCTTTACGTGAAAGGAAGGAAGACATTCAGCTTCTTGCAGAATATTTTTTAGATATATTTAAGAAAAAATATGACAAGCCGGATTTGTTCCTCCCTGTTCTTACAATGAAGCGGTTGGAAAACTATCATTGGCCCGGCAATGTAAGAGAACTTCAGCATGCAATTGAAAGAAGTGCAATTATGAGCGAAGCAAATGAACTTCAGCCGTCCGATTTCTTTTTTACAACTGCTTCCAACAAGGATGAAACTTTTGTTCTGAGCAATTACAATCTCGAGAGTGTAGAAAAAGAAGTTATAATGAAAGTGCTGAGAGAACATAACGGCAACATAACACAGGCAGCAAAAGAACTCGGCTTAACAAGAACTTCTCTCTACAGAAGAATGGAAAAGTATGGACTTTAATGAAACAATAACTTGCACCTACTCGTCTGAGACATATTAAAATGAAAAAATTCCACATTGGTTTAATAGTAAGAGTTTTAATTTTAACAGCAACAATTTTCCTGCTGGCTTATATTTATTTCAATAATCATTTGGCAGCAACAGAGATAATCATTTCGGCGTTAATAATTATCCAGGTTTATCTTTTAATAAGATATGTAAACACAACAAACTATGAATTAACAAAGTTTTTCAATTCTGTCAAGCATTCCGATTTTAACACGATAATAATGCCGAAAGAGCTTGGCTCATCTTTCAAGGAACTTAATAAGGCTTTATCAAATGTTATAAACCAATTCAGGGCTACGCGTTCCGAGACCGAAGAACATTTTCAATATTTACAGACTATTGTTAAGCAGGTCGGCACAGGACTAATTTCATTTAATGATAAAGGAGAAATTTCTCTTCTTAATGAATCGGCAAAAAGAATTCTTAATATTAATGAAATGAAGAATATGAACACCCTGGCAAATGTAAATTCTGAGTTTGTTAATATTCTCAATAATATTGGAACCGGAGAGCATGAATTGTTCAAGTTCAGTTCAGATGGAAAAGAAATGAACCTCTCCATTTATGCAAGCGAGTTTAAGTTGCGCGGAGAAATGTTTAAACTTGTTTCACTCCAGGATATCCGAAATGAACTCGAAAGAGAAAGACTCGGCAGAGAACTTGAAATTGCACGACAGCTTCAGTTAAGACTTTTACCCGAAAAAAATCCTGCCGTTGATGGTTATACAATTCAAGGGTTTTGTCTGCCAGCAAAGGAAGTCGGCGGAGATTATTATGATTTTATAGAGCTTGCCGATAACAAGCTCGGAATTGTAATCGGAGATGTTGCCGGGAAAGGACTTCCCGCCGCAATCTATATGACACTTACAAAAGGAATTTTTCTTTCTTTTGCCAAAACAAATATTTGTCCAAAAGAAGCATTAATAAAAGTTAATCAACTTCTTTATCAATCATTAAAAAGAGGCTCTTTTGTAACGATGTGCTTTGCAATTCTCGATATTCAGAAAAATGAATTAACTATTGCAAGAGCCGGACACGAGCCGCTTCTTTACACAAGCGATGATAATTCTGAAATAAAAGAAATTAAACCAAAAGGAATTGGTCTCGGGCTCGAAGAAGGTAAAATCTTTGAATCGGATATTGAGGAACAAACAATAAAATTAAATGAAAAAGATTTAATCATTTTTTATACTGATGGCGTCTCCGATTCAAGGGATTTTTCTTTAAATAATTACGGGCTTAAAAGGATAAAAGATTTTATTTCTAAAAATAAAGATCTGCCGGTTACACAACTCGTGACCGAAACTATACACGATGTAAGAAGTTTTTCGGGCAGTACCCCGCAGTATGATGACATGACTTTAATTGCGGTAAAGCGTCAACAATGAAACGCCCAATCAACTTAATCTTTAAGAATTTTACCTTTAATATTGTTGCCCGGGTTTTACTTTTTGCCGGGGGTATTCTTTTATTTTTTTATATCCTGCTTTACACCCAACTGTATGCAACTCTTGTTGTGGTTTTTATATTCACGATATTTACTTTTTACTCTCTGATACATTATGTAAGCATAACCAACAGGCAGCTTTCGAGATTTCTCCTTTCAATCAAGCATTCAGATTTTTCTCAAACATTTGTAAACACAACTCTCGGTTCTTCATTTGAAGATCTGAACAAATCATTCAATGAAGTGATTCAGAAATTTCTTTCAACAAGAAGCGAGAAAGAAGAGAATTACAGATTTTTACAGACAGTAATGCAGCACGTCGGAGTTGGCTTAATATCATTTAATGCTCTGGGAGAAATTGAGTTTGTAAACAATGCTGCAAAGAAATTATTCAATTTGGGTCATTTAACCAATATCTTTGCATTGAATGACATCAATAAAGGACTTGCCGAAAAATTTTTGAATCTCGGTTCGGGAGAAAAAGCTGCAATAAAAATCGTAACTGAAAATGAAATTACTCAGCTTATAGTTTATGCTACTGAATTTAAGCAGAGAGATCAGAAATATACACTCGTGTCTCTGCAGAATATCGAAACAGAACTTGAAGAAAAGGAAATGGAAGCATGGCAAAGACTCATAAGAGTTTTAACACACGAGATTATGAATTCAATTACTCCTATTTCCTCGCTCGCCGGAACAGTTACAACTATACTTTCAAACAGCGATAAATTTGATGATGGAGTTGTAGAAGACATAAAAGAAGCAATAAGCACAATTAAAAAAAGGAGTGAAGGTCTTATTCATTTTGTTGATAATTACAGAACTCTTACGAAAGTTCCAAAACCTGATTTTAAAATTTTCGAGGTAAAAGAATTATTCAGGAATATTGAAAAGTTAATGCTACAGCAATTTAAGGAAAAAGGAATTAAATTTTCCGGAAAAGTCGATCCTGAAACACTTGAAGTTACTGCA
>CAZUOC010000046.1:0-9239 GCA_964622335.1 uncultured Ignavibacteriaceae bacterium | reverse complement strand
AATTAAATCGGGAGCCATATCACCCATATTCCATTTATCAGTAACTGCATCATAGAAGTATCCAATATCAGAAAGATCTTTATAATCTTTGATTTCTCTTTTACTATAATCTGCCACTACTCTTGCAACATTGGAACTTCCAATACCTGCAGTTTCAAAAGAATGTCTTTTTTCATATTCATAAGGATTGAAAGGAGGCTCTTCTATTGATTTAATTTCAGTATGATTTTCTCTTTGTTTGTACCTTTCAATTAACAGTATTGCAACAGGAGCTTCATACTCAGGATCTTCAGTAAGAGAAATCCTTACAGTATCACCCAAACCATCTTCTAGTAAAGCACCTATTCCGACTGAAGATTTTATTCTTCCATCTTCTCCACCACCAGCTTCGGTTACACCAAGGTGGAGAGGATAATTCATTCCTTCTTCTTTCATCTTTTCAACAAGAAGTCTGTAAGCCTGTACCATAACCTGTGGATTACTTGCTTTCATAGAAAGGATTATATCATAATAATCAAGATCTTCACATATTCTTACAAACTCCAAAGCAGATTCAACCATTCCGAGAGGACTATCGCCGTAACGATTCATAATTCTATCTGATAAAGAACCGTGATTAGTCCCAATTCTCATCGCGGTTCCGTATTCTTTACAAACTTTTACTAACGGTGAAAATTTATTTCTTAATCTTTCAAGTTCTGCTTCATACTGATCATCAGTATATTCAAAGACTTCAAACTTTTTCCGGTCTGCATAATTGCCGGGATTAACTCTTACTTTTTCTACTATCCTTGCTGCAATCTCTGCCGCGTTTGGAGTAAAATGAATATCAGCAATTAAAGGAACATCATACCCGCGTTCACGTAATTCTTTTTTTATATTATCCAGGTTTTGTGCTTCAAGTTTGCTCGGTGCAGTTATTCTAACATAATCACAACCTGATTCAACCATACGAATTGTTTGTTCAACAGTTGCTTTTGTATCCATTGTATCAGTTATGGTCATTGACTGGATTCGTATCGGATTGTCTCCCCCAAGCGGAACGTTTCCAACAGAAACTTCTCTTGTTTTGTAGCGGGAATATTTGGTAAGGCTGTTACAATACGCTTTAAACTTTGAAATAGTTTCGATCATAAATCAAATGACAAATACAATTTTATAAATATAATATCAAATAAGTTTGTTTTCATTCACTTTGAGAAGGGAAATATAATAAATGAGTATTCGTATTAAAAGTTATTTCTATGGCTTGATGGTCTAATAATTTGAGATTTCTTCTGGGCTTACTGCGCCAAGTCTGAATAATGAATCCTGTAATTCTTCCGCGTCAAGGCTGCGTTTGGTCAACTCATAGGAAAGTTCTTGGTATTCCCGATCAAACCAATAAGAAGCCGGTTTTGGCTTAAGAAATTCCACAGTTATTATTCCATACTCAATCATTGCTCCCCGGCACATTTCGCATGGTTCAAATGTAGTTATTATTTTCATTGAGTCACGATTAAGATGATGGAAAGTTTCCAAACCAACGTTCTTTATTCCATCGCTTATAGCATTTATTATTGCGTGTCCACCTGCATCGGAATCTCTTACAACAGTATTGTGTCCTCTTCCTATAATCTGAAAGTTATAGATAAGAATTGCAGAGATTGGCAGATCCTTAGTTTTAAGTGATATTTGTCCGATACCATCGAGTTCTCTTCTATACTCTTTAATTAGTTCCTTTTTTGAAGAAACTCTATAAAATTGTGTTCTAAGGGAATAAACTGCAATTATCAGTAACAAAAATATGAAGATAAATATAGTGATCTTTTTTAGTTTCAATTTTAATTTCCTTTTAAATCCCTTTTATTTTTATGGTTCAATTAAACTGCCAGCTTACTTACAGTTTAACTCTGTCAAAATTTTATTAAATTTCCAGCTGCCTGCTAACAAACCGTTTAGGTGGCAGATCTTTATATTTAGCAAAAATTATGCGAATACCGGAAAGTAAAATAGAGGAAATTCGCTCCGCAGCGAGCATTGTGGATGTAATTTCAGGGTATGTTCAACTCAGGAAAAGAGGAAGAAATTACATCGGGTTGTGTCCTTTCCACTCCGAAAAAACCCCATCTTTCACTGTTAGCGAGGATAAACAGATTTTTCATTGCTTTGGCTGCCACACCGGCGGTAATGTTTTTAAGTTTCTGATGGATTATGAAAAGATATCTTTTATTGAGTCAGTTCAGGAACTTGCCGGACAATTAGGGATTGATATTGAATACGAATCAACTCCCGGAGATGAAAAGCAGAGTGAGCAGGAAATCTTTTATGATATAAATACAGAAGCAGCAAAATACTTTTATAACAATCTCCATAATTCCGAGGAAGGAGAAATTGCAAGAAAATATCTTCAGGGAAGGAAAATAAAATCTCAAACAATAAAGACTTTTGGTTTGGGTTATGCTTTAAGAGGATGGGAAAACTTTCTGAACTTTGCGAAAGAAAATAAACTTGATATAGAAAAAGTAGTTGAGCTTGGAATTTTAATAAAGAGCGATGATGGAAGACACCATGACAGATTTGCCGGCAGATTGATTTATCCTATCTTTTCTCCAAATGGAAGAGTTGTTGCTTTTGCAGGAAGAGTTCTCGACGAAAGAGAAAAGGCCGCAAAGTATTTAAACTCACCCGAATCTTCCATTTACATCAAAGGAAGAATTTTATACGGTCTTTCCTTTGCAAAAGATGAAATAAGAAAACTCGATAAAGCTATACTTGTTGAAGGATACATGGATCTTATTTCCCTTTTCCAGGCAGGAATTAAAAATGTTGTTGCAGTTTCAGGCACCGCATTAACAGAAGAGCAGGTTCAGCTCCTTTCACGCTATACTAAAAATGTAGTTTTACTTTTTGATGCAGACACTGCCGGGATCAAAGCTTCTATGAGAAGCATAGAACTTTTATTGAAAAAAGATATTGAAGTTAAAATTGCAGCACTTCCAAGAGGAGAAGATCCTGATTCTTTTATAAATAATTATGGGAAAGAAAAATTTGAAGAAACCATTTCTTATGCTCAAAATTTCCTTGAATACCAGTCTGAATATTATGAAAAACAAAGGTTGTTTGATGACCCTGCTGAGATGACAAAAGCAATAAGAGAGTTGGTAAAATCCGCAGCGTTAATTAATGATGAATTGAAACGAAATCTTTTAATAAAAACTATTGCAAAGAAGTTTAGCCTTAGAGAAATATTAATTGAAAATGAACTTGAAAAGGTTCTTAAAAAGGAAAGGACAACCACAAAAGCCTCACCAAGAACCAGTAATACTGCAAAAGAAATTCTTAGTGTTTCTTCTGATATGAAAATTACTGATTCTGAATTCAGTACAGAAAAAGAAATAGTAAAACTTCTCTTTGAAGGGAATAAAGAGATTGTAGAGTTAGTAATTCATTACGTTGACCCGGATAGTTTTGGTGTATTATATAATAGAGAATTATTTGCCCTGGTGGCAGATACTTATGATGAGGGGGAAGATATTGTAGCGGGAGCTTTACTTGATAAGCTAAGTGACGAAAATGCCAAATCTTATTTAAGAGAAATAACCTTTGAGAAATATGGTATTAGTAAAATTTGGGATGATATTTATCCCGGCGCTGAGGAAAAGCAAATATTAATGAAATATGCAAAAGATACTTTAATGAAATTCAAACTTCAGAAAATTGACAGACTAATAAATGAAAATCATAAAAAGCTTGAAGAAACAACGGAAGAAAACGAGAAACTTTTGATTATGAAAAGGAAAGTGGAATTAGAGAAAGATAAACTAGCAGTTATAAAAGAATTAAGCAGCGAAGAAGTTATATAGCTATAACTCCTTTCGCTGCCAATTTAATATGTTTTTACTTTGAAGCCGGTATATCGTGTTTTATTTTTGCCCACATCTCATCCAACTTAAATCCCTTAAATGTCGGGCTTTCTTCGTTGTGGCATTTCTTACACAACTCTTCTTTATTATCATACATAAGCAACCCGTTTGCTATAGCTTCCTTTTTGTCTTTCATAATTTTCATAGATTTATATTCGGAACCAGGTCCGTGGCAGGTTTCGCATTGAACTCCATCTTCAACGGAAAATTTTGCTTCTTTCATAGAAGCATCAACATTGTAACCTGTAGCGTGGCATTTTAAACAAGCTTCTGTTTCAACAGCTTTAGTTTTGAATCCTTTTTCTGTTGCAATTTTATTAGCTTCATCACTCATTAAGGTTTTATAAGCTTGTGCGTGTGCACTCTTTTCCCATATTCCTAATTGATTTCCCTGTTTTTCACTTTTGTGGCACATACCGCATGTTTTTACACCAACATAACTGGGACTTTTATCCGCCGTTTTTGTACCGGATGAAAAACCGAACTGGAAAACTATTAGAAGCGAGAAAACGAATGATATAATTAATTTGGTCATAGTAATCCCTTCATTAAAGTGGATATAAATTTGATTTTTCTTTTCAAGTTAAAAACTCTATTAATCAATCAATATTTAGAGTAAAACTACAAGAAATATAAATCTAAATAAAGTTATTTCCTCACGACATTGTTATTTTATTGAATTTAGAAGAATGTATTTCAAAATAAAGAGTCTTTAGTTAACTTCGAAGCGTCTATTTTCATCATTATAGACTTAAGAATATGAATTACAGGATGGCTAAAACAGGGAAGCTCATGATTGAAATACTTCCGGATAAATGTGATTTCTGCGGATGTTGTGTCGGGGTTTGTCCCGAAGATGCAATTGAACTGAAAGAAGCTGAAATATTTATTATAGATCCAAGATGTACAAATTGTGCAAAGTGTGTTTGGAGCTGTCCGATTGAAGTTATAAAGTTCAATAAGGAAGGAGTTTTGGTTTAAATCTCAAATCTATGGAATGTTTTAATATTTGAAATTTGTGATTTGGGATTTGAAATAGAACGATGAAAAAGGAATACGACATAATAGTAGTTGGCGCAGGACCCGCGGGCAGCATGGCTGCTCGCTTTGCCGCCGAACAAGGTGTTTCTGTTTTAATGCTTGAGAAAGACAGAGATGTTGGTTACCCTGTTCGTTGCGGTGAGGCAATTAGTAAAGCCGGGGTAGAAGAATTCATTAAACCAGATCCTAAATGGATTGCTGCTACGATTAGCAAATTTTCTTTTAATGCACCAGATGGAACTGAAGTTATTCTTGATTTTGGTGACGCGGGTTATGTCCTTGAAAGAAGAATTTTTGATTATGAACTCGCAAGAACAGCAGCCGATGCCGGCGCTGAGATTTTAACAAGAGCCTATGTTAATGGATTATTATTCGATGATGGAAAAGTTTCCGGAGTTAAATACGAATACCAGGGAGAGCAGAAAGAATTAAAATCAAAAGTTGTAATTGCTGCTGATGGTGTTGAATCAAGAATTGGCAGATGGGCAGGATTAAAAACACACTTAGATTTCCGCGATATGGAAAGTGCAGTGCAAATTACTGCTGCCAACATTCCTGTTAAACAGGATACATTGTACTTTTACTTCGGTCAGGATTTTGCACCGCAAGGCTATTTCTGGATTTTTCCAAAAGGAAGTAATAAAGCAAATATTGGTCTCGGTGTAAGCGGCTTGATTGGGAAGAAAAAATCCGCGCTTTCTTTTTTAAATGATTTTATGGAAAGATATTACCCGGCAGCGCCGGTTCTTACAACAATTGCAGGCGGGGTTCCCTGCAGTATAACATTGAATAAAATCTCTGCACCCGGAATTATGCTTGTCGGCGATGCTGCACGGCAGCTTAATCCATTAAGTGGTGGAGGAATTGCAAGCGGAATGATAGGGGGAAGTATTGCCGGCAAAATTGCTGCCGATGCTGTTAGGACAAACAAGCCAGATCACGTTTTAACTTATGATAAAGCATGGGCTGGCAGACTCGGTAAACGCCACGAAATCTTTGACAGAATTAAAAATGGTATCTATAATTTTTCCGATGAAAAATTTAACAATATTGCGCGGGCGGTCAACAAAGTTCCTTATGAAAAAAGAACTCTTGGAAAAGTTTTTACTACTGCTCTAATAAACCAGCCTTCTTTACTCTTTGATGTAGCAAAAGTTTTTATAGTTTGAGTTTTTCTTAATTCGTTTTTGTTTCCTTATCTTTTTAACGTATTTTTCTGTTATAAGTATTTACATTATTTAATGGGAAAACCTCAGCAAAATAATTCCGGTCATAGCAATTCTCTTGATAAACTAATGCAAAATTTTGTTGGCGTCTTTAAGGATCAGTTTTTTTGGTTCACCGATAATTCAGGGGAAACGTACTTTTCCGAAAATCTTTTTGATGTTACGGGTTATTTAACAGACGAAATAAATTCACTACAAGAAATTATTTATAAAGAAGATATTATAGATTATAAAAGAACCCTAAGTGTACTGGAGAATAATTTATCAAAAGATGAAATCTTTTTTGAATCCAGAATAGTAAACAAAGACAAAAAAATAATCTGGGTGGATATAAATCTAAAAATTTTCCGTGACGATAATGACAAAATCAACAGAAGAGTAGGAAGAGCGATAGATATATCCGAAAAGAAATCAAAAGAAACCAGGATCGAGAATGAAAATGAAAATCTAAGACAACAAAATTCTGCAAAGAACAAATTCCTTAATTTACTTTCTCACGATCTCAAATCTCCTTTTACAAGCATTCTTGGTTTTACTGAAATATTGATGAAAGAAGCTTCTCTTTCTGAAAGCGAAAGAGACGAATATTTATCTTATATATACGATTCTTCCAACAAACTTTTAAAGTTAATAAACTATTTGCTTGATTGGTCAAAACTACAAAGCGGAAAACTTCAAATAGATTCTGATCACATTAGTGTGCAGGGATTAGTTTATAATTCGGTATCTTCTTTAACAGGAACAGCCGTTAGAAAGGATATTGATATTAAAGTCGATATAGATAATTTGCTTAACATACGTGGCGATGAAAGATTACTAGGTATTGTAATGACGAATCTTCTTAGTAATGCGATTAAATACTCACAAAGCAAGTCAAGCGTATATGTAAAGGCAGCTCCTTTTAATGAAAATTTTATTGAATTTATAGTGAAGGATGAAGGAGTTGGAATTCCTGATAAGCAAAAGATAAAAATGTTTAAAATAGAAAGTATGTTTTCTACAGAAGGAACTAATGGCGAAAGGGGAACCGGGTTTGGATTAACATTTTCAAAAGAAATAATTGAAAAACATGGTGGTGAGCTGTGGTTCTATTCAGAGGAAGGGAAAGGAAGTGAATTTCATTTTACAATACCATCTTCTCTGGAAAGTATTCTGGTAGTTGAATTGGAACATAGCTTAAGGGAATCTGTTATTAAAATTCTGAAAAAAGAATATTCGGAGAAAAATATTATTACTCAAACAGTAAACGAGGTAATTAATAATGCAGGGAAAATATATCCCTCCATTATTATATTATCGCACGAAAATCCTTTAATAAATGGTGCCCAGTTGATAGCAACTCTTTTTAAAAGCAGTAATCATTCTGGTTTAAAGATTATTGTAATAGTCGAAGAAGTGAACGAAGAACTTGAGAATATATATAAAGAGTTTGGGGGTGCTGTTCTTGTTAAGAAATCGAATGCAAAAAAGCAGTTTGCCGAAGCTCTATTGCAAGTTATATCTTAGCTAACTTCATTTGTTGAAATTCCAAATTTCTCAGGTAATGATTATATTTAGAATAAAAATCGGAGGAGATTTTGAATATTGCAGTTGTGGGAACCGGTTATGTTGGTTTGGTTACCGGAACTTGTTTTGCCGAGACCGGCAACAATGTAATTTGTGTTGACGTAGATGAAAAGAAAGTTGAAAAACTTAAAAATGGTATAATGCCTATCTTTGAACCGGGGCTTGATCTTATCTTTGAAAGAAACATCCGCGAGAAAAGACTTACTTTTACGACCGATCTTCATGAAGCAGTCAGAAAAGCTGAGGTTGTTTGTTTATGCCTTCCTACTCCGCAAGGGGGCGATGGCAAAGCAGATTTGAGCTATGTCCTTAAAGTTGCAGATGACTTAGGAAAGTTCTTCAAAAAAGAACCGAACATTGGTCATAAAGTTCTTGTTGACAAAAGTACCGTACCAATTGGAACAAGTGATAAAGTTAGAGCCGCTATAAAAAAACATGCTCCTGATTTTGATTTTGATGTTGCTTCAAATCCAGAATTTTTGAGAGAAGGAATGGCAGTTGAAGATTTTATGAAACCCGAGCGTGTTGTGATAGGGACAAATAATCCTAAAACAAAAAATGTATTGGAACTTCTTTATGAGCCTTTCGTTAGATCAGGAAATCCGATTTACTTTATGGATGAGCGATCTGCTGAAATGACAAAATATGCAGCAAATTCCTTTCTTGCCGCAAAAATTTCTTTTATGAATGAGATTGCAAATCTTTGTGAGTTGACCGGAGCCGATGTCGATAAAGTAAGAATAGGAATGGGATCGGATTCGAGAATTGGTAAAAGATTTTTATTTCCTGGTGTTGGATACGGCGGTTCGTGTTTTCCAAAAGATGTAATGGCTTTGTGGAATACATCAAATGAATATACTTATGATTTTAAAATACTTGAGTCGGTTATAAACGTTAATAAGAAACAAGTTGAATTATTTTATACTAAAATAAAAAAACATTACAAAGACAATATCAAAGGGAAACACTTTGCTATTTGGGGACTTGCATTTAAACCTAATACCGACGATGTAAGGGAAGCGCCTTCACATGCATTAATTAAGGCATTGTTAAAAGATGGTGCAACCGTTACAGCGTATGATCCCGAAGCAGTTGAAACTTCAAAAGTACTTTTGGGAGATAAAATAAAATATTCGACCCATTCTTATGATGCTTTGCAAAATGCAGATGCATTAATCATTGTTACTGAATGGAATGAATTCAGAACCCCGAATTTTATAAAAATAAGAGAGTTGCTTAAAGATCCTGTTATTTTTGACGGCAGGAATCTTTACGATCTTGATAAGATGAAAAGTTTAAAATTTAATTACTATTCTGTAGGCAGGGAGACAATTAAGAATTAACCTGTGCAAAACATTGAACAAGAAAAAGTAAACGGTTTGAATGAAATTAAGAATGGAAATAGATTTTGGTTCGCTTTATATACCAAATCAAGAAGTGAGTTTAAAGCTGCCGAACAAATTCATTCAGTTGGAGTTGAATATTATCTTCCCGTAATTAC
>CAZUOC010000045.1:7369-9362 GCA_964622335.1 uncultured Ignavibacteriaceae bacterium | reverse complement strand
CATGGATTTCCCTTTGGTGATGAAATGGACCTGCAATTATTAAATCATAGTTTACCAGTGCGGCAAAATTATTTTAACGGACTTTTAAATCTAAAAAAAATTAACTTAACTGTTTAATAATTCGGATTATTTAATACCGTATAAAGTTTAATTTTCCGGATAATATTATAATTAAGTTTTTACAGATCAAATGAATAAAACCGATATTTATATCAAAAAACTTAATCTTATTCCTCATCCTGAAGGAGGATATTTCAGGGAAGTTTACCGTTCGGATGAATTATTAAAAAATGAAGTTTTACCTGGCAGATATATAGGCAACCGAACTTTTTCCACATCAATATATTTCCTTTTAGAGGGGGAACAAAAATCCCTGCTGCATAAATTAAAATCTGATGAGATATGGCATTTTTACGATGGAAGCAGTGTAAAATTATACACGATCGATTCAGAAGGTAAAGTTTTGCGAAGATTACTTGGCAGAAATATTGATGAAGGGGAGAGTATGCAATTAGTGATAAAAAGAGGATACTGGTTTTGCGCCGAGGTTTCAGATGAAAATTCTTTTTCATTATTCGGATGTACCGTTACACCCGGATTCGATTTTTCGGATTTTGAATTAGGAGAAAGAAAAGAGCTGCTTCAGCTTTATCCTCAGCATGAAGAATTTGTAAAAAAGTTCACTAAGTAATTTAATGAATGTGTTTGACACTATTGTTGAAACAATAAAGACGAAGTGCCAAATATTTACCTTAACGCATATATCTTAAAGCTTTACATTAGCCCTGTAATTTAGCTAAAGATTATAAATTACTTCCGATTATGATTGATATAAAAAGCGATTTTCTCTATTTTTTCTCGACAATTTATAAAATACAAGGAGGCCGGATTAATCCACATCTACTTTTGTTTTAATTAGTAATATTCTTGTTTAAGGCTACTTATCAAAGCGAGAGTCACAAAATTAATCTGGACGAGCCTCCGCATAATTACAGTATACACTGTTATTGTGTATGCTGTAATGAACTTAGGCTTTTCACACAGGTATGTCTCTCAGGTTAATGATCCGATTTGGGTTGATGCTATTTTTAGTTTTCAATCCCTTCGTGATTCTGTTTCAATTAATAATCTCACTCAGAATAAAAAAATTATTCAAAGTATTCCTTCTAAGAATATTAAGTTAAGCAATGCTACAGCCCCGGCTGAATCAAATCTTAATAACAATCCTGATATTTCTCCAATAGGCAGGGATTTAATTGTAAGTAAAGATTCTCTCACCAATCAGGATTCACTAACCAGTAAAGATTCTTTGTTAACAAAGACAGATAGTCTGGCGTTAAAGGATTCTGTTTTAGTTGATTCAATGGCTGTCGACTCAACTGCAAGATTGAAATATTTTCATTATCACAGAGAGGATCTTCCTTACGTTACTCTTAAACAAAAGAGAATGTCGGAATTTTTTGCCCAGCCTTCACCAGCTTATAAAACAAGAACTATCGAAATCGATTCAACCGGGAAATATGTAATTGTTAAAGAAAAGATAGCCGGGCAGGAAACTAAAATTCTTCTGAGAATGCCTATTGATGATTATATTCAGATGCGTCTCTCCTTGAGGGGAAGGAAAAAATGGGAGGACCTTGGATATGCATATGAACTCAAGGAAAACAAAAGAGAATTGAGTGATGTAATCAAAGATATAACTGATTTTGAAATTCCTCTTCCAAGTGTAGGTGTTCTCAGCATTTTTGGTGAGCCTAAAATCAGTTTGAGGATAGGTGGAGCCGTTGATATACATGGCGCTTTCAGAAGTCAGACTACTGAAGGCGTTACAACATCACTTTTAGGAAATACAAGGAGCGAACCGGATTTTAAACAGCAAGTGCAGATAAATGTTAATGGAACAATTGGTGATAAACTAAATATTAATGCGGATTGGAATACTGAAAGGACTTTTGAATATGAAAATCAACTTAAAATAAAATATACCGGTTAT
>CAZUOC010000045.1:0-7359 GCA_964622335.1 uncultured Ignavibacteriaceae bacterium | reverse complement strand
GGTAACGTTTCACTGCAAACCTCTTCGCTTATTGGAGGTTCCGAAGCCTTATTTGGTCTTAAAGCAGTGATGAAAATGGGTCCTTTAACTTTGACTACACTTGCAAGTCAAAAAAAGGGGGAAACAAAAGAAGTTAGTGTTGCCGGTGGTTCGACTTCAAAAGAATTTACCAAAAGAGCATATGATTATTCAACAAACCATTACTTTGTTGATACTCTTTATGCAAGTACCAGATCTGATCTGAATTTGTTTTATAGATATTATGGAAGTGCCACGCCAGAAGTGGACCCAAGATATACAATTGTCGATATCCAGGTTTGGAAATCTGTAAATGTTGTTACTCCGGATAATTCTAAAGAAAGGAATGCGAATGTTTATATTAATTTACCTGCTTTAACGAAAGGACAAGATTATGATAATATTAATCCTTCTTTTAGAGCGGACACGACTGAGCCAATTGCCGGACAAAAAACTTCGGGGCGTTTTCTTTTACTTGAACAGGGAACGGATTATATCCTTCATCCCGAAACAGGCTATATTACATTCACAGCACAAATTCAAACAGACGATATTATTGCTGTCGCATACCGTGTCCAGAATGATCCCTTAGCAAGCGATGACGATTTGTATTACGGAGAGTTTGTAAATGCAAGTACTCCTAGCGATCAAAGACTTGTTCTTAAACTTATTAAGCCAAAGAATCTTCAACCGAGCTGGGCGCAGGCATGGAAACTTCAGTTAAGAAATATTTATCCCTCTGATTCAAGAAATATTAAAGAAGAAGGTTTCGAGTTTAATATTAAATATCAGATAGAAGGACAGGAACCTGCAGTTGATATTCCAACACAATCGGGACAGGTTAGATTATTAAACGCTTTTGGTCTCGATCTTCTTGATGCAAGTAAGAATTCAAACCCTGATAATGTTTTTGATTTCCGTCCTGGTTATACAATCCTTCCGGCTACGGGCGAAATTATTTTCCCGGAACTTCAACCTTTTGCCAGGGACTTACCGGCTCAGATTCCAAAAGAGTATGCATTTCCTGATGTTTACGATACGACCGCATCTTCGGCAAGTAATATTAAGGATAAAGATAAATGGATATTAACAGGAAAAAGTACAGGTGAAGCTACATCATCATATTCATTGGGATTTAATGTTGTTGAAAATTCTGTAAGAGTTTTGCTGAACGGGAACCAATTGACCTCCGGTGTAGATTATACTGTTGATTATAACACAGGACAATTAGTTCTACGAAACGACGAAGCTTTAATTCCTGGTGCTGATTTGAAAATCACTTATGAACAAAATGATCTCTTTCAACTTGCATCTAAAACGCTTTTAGGCGCAAGAGGTACTGTAGATTTCTCAAAGAAAACCAAGCTGGGCTTTACTGCTTTAAATCTTAACCAACAAACATTAAGTGATAAAGTTAGAATAGGTGAAGAACCATTGAGTAATTCTATCTATGGTGTTGATTTCAGCACAAGTGCAGACCTGCCTTTTTTAACTAAAGCACTTGATAATATTGTTTCTACCAAGCAGATGTCTACATTAAGTTTTTCCGGGGAGTATGCATATATAAATCCCGACCCGAATACTAAAAAAAGTACGATTGTCTCAGACCAGGGGAAAAGTATAGCATATATCGATGATTTTGAAGGTGCCAAGAGAACAATCCCGATAGGAATATCTTATGCAGGTTGGAAAGAATTAAGTCCTCCAGCTAAGCTTGAGTTTCTTCCAAGTGCTCTCCAACCGCAGGAAGAAATGCCTTATAAAGCAAAAGCTTGGTGGTACACAATTACTCCGGGTGATGTTAAGGTAACTCAAATTTGGCCTTTACGCCAGGCAAGTAAACAAAACCAGCAAGTAACCGTAATGGATTTTGTTTTTCAGCCGGATACTCCCGGAACATATAATCATGATCCTTTGATTCATCAGGATCTTCGGCAGAACTGGGGTGGTATGATGAAACTTCTTTCTTCAACTGCTAATAATCTAGTTGAAGAAAATATAGAATACATTGAATTTTGGGCACATATTGATCAGGCTCCACCTGATGCTAAAGTATATATTGATCTTGGGAACATTAGCGAAGATGTAATACCGAACAGGCTGCTCGATACCGAGGATAAAAAGCTTAACGAAGTGATAGATGAAGGGGAGGATACAGGTTTAGATGGTATCGTTGATGCAGACGAAAGGACTAAGTACGGAAGTACAAAAGCGGACCCAAGCGGCGATGATTTTAATTTTGCTAATACCCAGTCAGACAATCCTTATGCATACTTTACTATAAACGGTACAGAAGGAAATGCAACTTTAACCGAGGGGGGTAAACTTCCGGATACTGAGGACCTTAACAGGAACGGTACGCTTGATTTGTTAAACAGTTATTTCAGGTATGCCGTTCCTCTCGATACAACCAAAGCAAACCCATATATTGCCGGGGGTGGAGATAACGCCGGCTGGTATTTGTTTAGAGTTCCCTTAAAAGATACATCGACAATCGTGGGTAGCCCCAGCCTTACTAATGTTGAATCGATAAGACTTTTCGTAACAGGCGTAAGCAGTCCTGTTCATTTTAGAATTACTGAGTTTAATTTAGTAGGAAGCCAATGGCAGAAGGTTGTAAAAAATGATTCAACTCTTTCTGTTTCTGTTATTAGTTATGAAGATAATCCTAATTATACACTACCACCCGGAGTTTTCCAAGAAAGGGATCGTGCTCATCCGGACGAAAATGTTTTAAGGAATGAACAATCATTAGACCTGATTATTAATAATCTTCAGGATGGAGAATCGAGAGAAGCAATTAAATTTCTTTACAGACCGTTAGATGTCTTTAACTATTCAGAAATGAAATTATTTATTCACGGTGACGAACAGCCTTTAACCGGGTCACTATCGGATACGTTAAATGGAAAATATGCTTCTCAGGTTTATTTCAGGTTTGGTACCGATACAAATAATTATTATGAATACAGGCAACCTGTTTTGCCCGGGTGGAATGAAATTAGTGTTCCGTTTAAAGAAATCACTTCTCTTAAACAGACAAGAGGGGACTCAACAAATAGAGTCTATGAAAAACCTGTTGAGGGAAGAGTGGGTCATTATTACAGGCTCAAGGGAAATCCAACGCTTACTGCGGTCCAATTCTTATCTGTTGGAATTTATAATATAAAAGAAACTAGTGGAGGTGCACCGATTCCACTTTCGGGAGAAGTGTGGGTTAATGAACTAAGAGTTATAGGAGCCGATGATTCTCCGGGCTGGGCTTACAGTTTTAATTCTTCAATAAGATTTGCGGACCTCTTTGGTATAAGCTTTAACATGAGTAAAAGGAATCCCTATTTTCACCGGCTTTCAGACAGGTTTGGATCAAGGGTGGAATCCACAAACTGGAGTGTTGCATCTGGTTTTGATGTATTAAAACTACTTCCTTTCAATATGTCTGAAAGTAACCTGAAAATTAATTATTCACATTCCGAGTCTTTAGGGAAGCCGCTATATATACCCGGTACTGATATCCGCGTTACCGAAGCAGGCAAGCAATTGGACAGCGCTAGTCCGGACTCTATTACTTTTGGTGCAAAAAATTCTAAAGAATTAGAAGATGAAACACAGACATTAAATGTTTCGGACAGTTGGTCGGCATCTAATGTAAAGATAAAAATCCCGACAAATTTTTGGTTAATCAGGGATACTTTTAATTCGCTTACTTTCGGTTTTAATTATAATAAAACTTTCAGCAGAAGCCCAACTGTGATTTCAAATAAGTATTGGATCTGGAATGCAAACATATCATATGGATTAAAACTTGGTCCTCAGTATTCTTTTAGTCCTGTTGATATTCCGGTACTTGGTTCTGCATTGGCTCTTTTCAGCGATTACAGAAATCTAAAAGTATACTTTCTTCCTCAGACGTATACACTTAATCTTACTGCCAAAAGAAACCGGACTACAAATGTTACCCGACCGAGAAAAATTTCCGGACAGATATCAGATGCACAGCAGATAATAACGAGAGATTTTGGAACAACCCGGGGTTTTGGATTTAATTGGAAAGTTACTGAAGGCGGTTTCTTAAATCTCTCTATTAATTATAATGCGAATGTTATTTCTTCTCTGGCATATCTTGAGACTGAAAATTTACTTGATAATAATGATCAGGTTGTTCTGGATCAAAGTGGAAAGCCCGTTCAGGTTCAGCGAAATGAAGGTGATATATGGCATGATATTTTTTCAAGAGTATGGTTTGGAAAGGATTATTCTTATCGGCAGACAACAGATTTCAGAACAGCACCAAGATTACCTTCATTCTGGGATTTGAATAAATATTTTACTGTTACCGCCGGATATTCGGTCGGTTATAATTGGAATTTTGATTTCAGGCAGAAAGAGTTAGGAAGAAGTGCAGGTTTTTCCAACAAGTCAAATATAGGATTTACCCTGAGGCTAAAATCGTTAACTGAGCCTTTGTTCAAAACAGAGGAAACTCCGTCTGATAAACAGAATAGAAATAGTAATAATAACAGGAGGGTAGTACAAAACAGATTTGCAGACACTTCAAAGACTTTTGCAAAAGATTCACTTGCCATAAACGATACAACTGTTGGTAAATCGAAATCATCACCTCTTAAAAGTGCAGCTTTATTTTTAGAATCTGTAGCTAAGGCTTTATTATTTGATTATGAAAGTATTACTATCAATTTTACAAGTAATTATAGTCTTTCCAAATCAGGCATTGCCGGCACAGGTACAGGCTTTAGTAATTTTTGGGGAATAAAACAGGATGGTTCGAACGGACCTACAAGAGGATTTATGCTTGGTTTGGGTGACAATGTAGGGGACAGAGTTGCATTGCCGGGCTCAAATATAAGCGATGCCTTTTCAAATTCTAATAATGTTGATCTCAGAACTTCAAGACCTTTATGGGAAGGAGCTAAAATAGATTTGAATTGGAAAGTTGGATGGTCTATTAATAAAACAGCGACATTCAGGGGAGATGATAACGGTAATCTTATTCTTTCCAATATTACATCAACCGGTAGTTTAAGCAGAAGCTTTCTTTCACTTCCGCCATTTCTTATTTTTAGTGTTTTTAAAAATGGAATAAAGAAAGTAAACGAATTATACGATCCCAATTCAACTGATCCTGGTTCCAGTCTCTCTTCTGCTTTTGTTGATGGATTTGAAACATTCCCGTGGTTATCAAAACTCGGTTTCTTAAAGGAAGTTACTAAATACATTCCCAGACCGAACTGGAGTATTTCCTGGAGCGGTCTTGAAAAATTCTTCCTTTTCAAGAAGGTGGCTAAAAAAGTTACATTTAGCCATGTTTACGCCTCAACCTATACCGAAGGATGGAAGATCAATCCGGACGGAGTACAGGAAACCCAATCGCAAAGAATTGAATATGGCTTTACTCCATTGGCTGGATTAAATTTTACTTTTGGAGAACTCTGGGGAGGAAATTTAATAAGCAGCGTAAAATATTCCACAACTACAAATTTTAATCTCGGTATTTCAAACCAAAATATAACTGAGACTTATTCAAGAGATATTGGTATTACTGCAGGATATTCCAAATCAGGATTTGAGCTTCCATTATTTGGGGTTTCTTTAAAGAATGATATTGAGTTTACTTTTTCCTATTCAAGTACACAAAACTCGATAGTCCGCTATGAAATGAATAATTTTACAGAAGAAGGTATTCCGCAGGATGGTACAACCAGGACAACTATTGAACCGAGAATAAAATATACCATTAGTTCAAAAGTTACTCTTTCTATATTTTACAGGAGATCATCTGTTCAACCTGAAGGCGCATCCAGGGTAACTCCTACCGTTACAAACGAGGCGGGACTGGATGTACATATTTCTATTCAATAATTATTAAAGGAATAGTTAAATACAATAAACGGAATTGTTATTCTGAAATAAATTGTAAATGTTAGACAAATTGATTAATCTTAAAACAGACAAAGAAAGCATTTGATTTTATGAAACCAAAAAGAATTTTATGGGTCGATGACGAGATAGAACTTTTACGTTCGCATATCATCTTTTTATCTGAAAAAGGATATGAAGTGGATACTGTAACCAACGGCGAAGATGCCATTGCATCGGTAAAAGAAAAAACTTATGATTTAATTTTTCTTGATGAAATGATGGCAGGGATGGGTGGGCTTGAAACTCTTGGCGAAATAAAGGAAATAAATTCGGGAATTCCTGTTGTGATGGTAACCAAGAGTGAAGAAGAAACTCTTATGAACGATGCAATAGGTGGAAAGATCAATGATTATCTTACCAAACCTGTTAACCCGAGTCAGATACTACTTGTTTGTAAAAAGCTGCTTGAAGGGAGAAAAATTTCCGGGCAGTATGCAGCAAAAGATTACCTGAATGATTTTAATGAGATATCGCGGCAACTTTTAATGAATCCCGATTTTGATGAATGGATAGAGATTTATTTGAAACTTACGAGCTGGGATGTTGAACTCGATACTCATCCCGAAATTGATTTGAGACAGACGTTAAATGATCAGAAGAAAGAAGCGAACAAAGAATTCTCCAAGTTTGTTGAAAAGAATTACAAAGACTGGATTGCATTGAAGCATGATGAATACAGACCTAAACTTACTCCCGAGATAGCTGAAAATTTCTTATTCGATACTCTGAAAAAGGAAAGTAAAACTTTATTCTTTTTTGTGCTGGATTGTTTAAGGATGGACCAGTGGTTGGTTATGGAAAAGCATCTCAGTGAATTTTTCAAAATAGATAAAGAATATTACTATTCTATTTTGCCTACGGCGACACCTTATGCAAGAAATTCTTTATTCAGTGGATTATTCCCATCAGAAATTGAAAAGTATTATCCACAGTTATGGCAGTCTGGTGATGATGACGAAAACAGCATGAACAAATATGAAAGAGAATTGCTCCAGTTGCTTCTGGAAAGAAAAAAAATAAAACTTCGTAATGAACTAAAATACATTAAAATTATCGATCCCGAAGTTGGAAAAAATTTCGAGAATAATATTCTTTCTTATAGAAATACTCATTTTACAGCAGTTGTAGTTAATTTCCTGGATATGATTGCACACGGAAGGTCTGATTCAGATATACTGAAAGAAATCGCTCCTGACGAATCAGCTTACCGTTCACTTACAAATAGCTGGTTTATACATTCCTCTTTGTTCTCAACGTTCAAATCGATTGCAAAGATGGATAATGTTAAAATTGTTATCACAACCGATCATGGCAGCATAAGATCTTTGCGCGGTGCAAAAGTGCTTGGAGACAGGGAAGCATCGACGAACTTAAGATTTAAGTATGGAAGAAATCTCAAAG
>CAZUOC010000044.1:0-9390 GCA_964622335.1 uncultured Ignavibacteriaceae bacterium | reverse complement strand
CATAAAAAAATTATAAATAATAATTAAAGGAGAATTAGATGGCAAAAGAAAAATTTGACAGGAGTAAGCCTCACGTTAACGTAGGTACAATTGGTCACGTCGATCATGGAAAAACTACATTAACAGCTGCCATCACAATGGCTCTTAGCAGAAAGGGTCTATCTGAAATTAGAACGTTCGATAGTATAGATAATGCGCCGGAAGAAAGAGAAAGAGGTATTACGATTGCTACAGCTCACGTTGAGTATTCTACTGAAAAAAGACACTATGCACACGTTGACTGTCCGGGTCACGCAGATTATGTTAAAAACATGATAACTGGTGCTGCCCAAATGGATGGTGCTATTCTGGTGGTTGCTGCAACTGATGGTCCTATGCCTCAAACGCGTGAACATATTCTTCTTGCCCGTCAGGTTGGTGTTCCAAGAATTGTAGTATTCATGAATAAAATAGATATGGTTGATGATCCAGAGCTTATTGAATTGGTTGAAGTTGAATTAAGAGATCTTTTAAACTCTTACGAATTTCCCGGAGATGAAATTCCTATTATTAAAGGTTCTGCTCTTCAGGCTTTAGATGCAGCTACTTCTAATGCACCTCTGGATGATCCAAGATTTGATTGTGTTTGGGAATTAATGGATGCAGTAGATAGTTACATTCCTGTTCCACAGAGAGATACCGATAAGCCATTCCTTATGCCGGTTGAGGATGTTTTCTCTATTACAGGTCGTGGTACTGTTGCAACAGGTAGAGTTGAAAGAGGTCAGGTAAAGATCCAGGAAGAAGTAGAACTTATTGGTCTCGGTGTTCATAAAAAGACTGTTGTTACCGGTATAGAAATGTTCAGAAAAGAACTCGATGCGGCTATGGCTGGTGATAATGCCGGTATATTGTTAAGAGGCATTGATAAAAATGAAATAGAAAGAGGAATGGTTCTGGCTAAAACCGGAAGTATCACTCCTCACAAAAAATTTGAAGGTGAGGTTTATATCTTATCCAAAGATGAAGGTGGAAGACATACACCTTTCTTTAATGGTTACAGACCTCAGTTTTATTTTAGAACAACCGATGTTACCGGTGTTGCTACCCTTCCGCAGGGAACAGAAATGGTTATGCCTGGTGATAGAGTTATGCTTTCTGTTGAATTGATTTCTGAAATAGCAATGGAAGAAGGATTACGTTTTGCTATTCGTGAAGGCGGAAGAACAGTCGGTGCAGGTGTAGTTACTAAAATTAATGAATAGATAATTTATTGATAACAGAAGGGAGTTATTAACTCCCTTTTGTTTGTATAGTTTTTAAGGAGTTAAACAAAGTGCCCGGTCAGAAAATAAGAATAAAATTAAAATCGTACGATCACATTCTGATCGACAAATCTACTGAGAAGATTATTAAAACTGTTAGAAGCACGGGTGCAGTTGTATCTGGACCTGTTCCACTTCCAACAAAGCGCACTGTTTATACTGTTTTGAGATCTCCTCATGTAGATAAAAAATCACGTGAGCAATTTGAAACAAGGGCACACAAAAGAATAATTGATATTCATAATTCAAACAACAAAACCGTCGATTCATTAAGTAAGTTGGATATTCCGGCGGGTGTAGATATAGAAATTAAACTTTAAAGTTATTGGGAGATAAGATGTCCGGGTTAATCGGTAGAAAATTGGGAATGTCGAGCGTGTTTGATGGTCAGGGAGAACAAATTCCCGTTACTGTTATTCAGGCAGGACCTTGTAAAGTTATTTCTATAAAGACAAAAGATAAAGACGGTTACGAAGTACTTCAACTCGGATTTGGTGAAAGAAAAGAAAAGAATGTTTCCAAGCCCGTTTTAGGACAATTTAAAAAGAATAAATTTTCTCCGAGTTTACTTTTAAGGGAATTTAAGTTTCCAGCTATTGGTGATTTTAAAATAGGTGATGAAGTTAAAGTAGATCTTTTTAAAGAAGGAGAACTAATAAAGGTTAAAGCAAAAAGTAAAGGAAAAGGTTTTCAGGGTGTCATGAAAAGACATGGTTTTAGTGGGGTTGGCGGAACTACTCATGGACAAAGTGATAGATTAAGAGCCCCTGGTTCAATTGGCTCAAGCTCTTATCCATCAAGAGTTTTTAAAGGACAAAGAATGGCTGGAAGAACTGGTTATCGTAGTGTAACGATCTCCAATTTAAGAGTTGTTAAAATAATGCCGGAAGAAAATCTTATACTGGTTAAGGGAGCTGTCCCGGGTGCGATTAATTCGATCGTAGAATTGAAAAAAAAGTAATTATAAAAAATGAAACTCGATATTTATAAAATAGATGGCAAGAGCAGCGGTAAAAAAGTAGATATATCAAAAGATATTTTTGGCATCGAACCGAACGACCATGCTATATACCTTGCAGTAAAAACCTATCTAGCGAACCAAAGACAGGGTACGCATAAATCAAAAGAGCGTAGCGAGATAAGAGGCGGAGGTAAAAAACCGTGGAAGCAGAAAGGAAGAGGCGGTGCGCGTGCAGGTACAAGTCGTTCTCCATTGTGGGTTGGTGGAGGAAGAATTTTTGGACCGCGTCCAAGAGATTACAGCCAGGGTATTCCTAAAAAAGTAAAGGGACTTGCAAGAAAATCTGCTTTTAGTTATAAGGTGAAAGATGAACAAGTCATCGTTGTAGAGGATTTTAATTTCGAGGTATCAAAAACAAAAGAATTTTCAAACATACTTAAAGCACTGAATGTTACCGGTAAAAAAGTTTTGCTTCTTACAAACGGCAAACAGGAAAATGTTTATAAATCAGGCAGGAATATTCCTAAAGTAAAAATTCTTGAAGCAAATAAAGCTTCGACTTATGATATTCTAAATAACCAGGTTTTGATTTTACAGAAAAGTGCTGTTGATGTAATCAATGGATCTTTCGGAAACGGCAGTTCGGAGGAATAACATGCATAATATTTTAATAAGACCATTGATAACCGAAAAGATGACGAACATTTCAGCAGTTCAAAAAGATTAAACTCTGAACTTGAAGGCTTTAAAGTTGAGATTGCAAAAGCAATCGAGCAAAAATTTAATGTACATGTAATTGATATAAAAACTTTAAGACATAAAGGTAAAACCAAGACTCAGTTCAGAAAAAGTGGCAGGTTTGTAGGAAGAACTTCAAAATATAAAAAAGCTGTTGTTACTCTTAAAGAAGGAGAAACAATAGAATTATTTGAGCAAGTGTAGATTTAGTGGAACTTAATAATGGCAATTAAAAAATTAAAACCGGTTACTCCCGGAACAAGATTCAGATCAAATTCAAAGTTTGATGAAATCACAAGAGAACAGCCGGAAAAATCTTTGACTGTAGCTTTAAGAAAAAGCGGCGGCAGAAATAATCATGGTCGGATAACTGCACGCCACATTGGCGGCGGGCATAAGAAAAGATATCGTATCATAGATTTTAAAAGAGATAAGCACAAAGTTCCGGCTAAAGTTTTTTCAATTGAATATGATCCGAATAGGACTTCGAGAATAGCTTTGCTTCATTATGCTGACGGTGAAAAAAGATATATCATCGCTCCTGAAGGATTAAAAGTTGGTGATATAGTTTCTTCCGGAGCCGGCAGTGAAATAACAGTTGGTAACGCATTACCTTTGTCTGAAATACCTTTAGGAAGTTTTGTTCACAACGTTGAGGTTAAACCTGGTAAAGGTGGGCAATTCGCAAGAAGTGCTGGTTCTTCTTTACAGCTTATGGCTAAAGAAGGAGATTTTGCACAATTAAAAATGCCCTCCGGTGAAGTGCGGATGATTAGGTTAGAATGTATTGCTACTTATGGAGTTGTTGGCAATGCAGAGCAGGAAAATATCAGTCTTGGTAAAGCAGGCAGAACAAGATGGCTTGGTAAAAGACCTTATGTTCGTGGAGTTGCTATGAACCCGGTAGATCACCCTATGGGTGGTGGAGAAGGAAAAACTTCCGGAGGAGGACATCCTGTTTCACCGTGGGGTCAGAAGGCTAAAGGATTGAAAACAAGAAAGCATAAAAAAAGTTCTAACAAGTATATAATTAAACGTCGTAAAAAATAGTAAGAGATTATGCCTAGATCAATTAAAAAAGGTCCTTTTGTTGATTACAAGCTTGCTGACAAAATAACCAAGCTTAATGAAATTAATCAGAAGAAAATTATTAAGACATGGTCTCGTGCGTCAACCATAACTCCTGATTTTGTCGGACATACAATTGCCGTGCATAATGGGAATAAAATGATCCCGGTTTACATTACCGAAAACATGGTTGGGCATAAACTTGGTGAGTTTGCACCTACAAGAATTTTTAGGGCACATCCAGGAACAAAAGCTGAAAAAGCTTCCCAGGTGAAAGGATAACATTTGATGGAAGCAAAAGCTATACATAGGTTTTTAGGATCTTCCCCAAGAAAGATGAGACTCATAATTGATCTAATCCGGGGAATGTCAGTCGATAAAGCATTAGAAGTTCTTCACTTTTCTCCAAAGCATGCTTCAAAAGATGCTGAAAAAGTTTTGAGATCGGCTATATCGAATTTAATGAACAAAGATGAAGCTACAAGAATGGAACCTGGTGATATTTTTGTTAAAGAAGCATTTGTTAATCAAGGCCCGACGCTGAAAAGAATTTCACCTGCGCCTATGGGTCGTGCATACAGAATAAGAAAAAGATCTTGTCATATTACAATTATAGTTGCTACTAAAGCATAAGAGGAGGTTTATTGGGACAGAAGGTAAATCCTATTGGTTTTAGAGTCGGCATCATCAGAGGATGGGATTCTAACTGGTACGAGAATAAAAGTTACGCAAGCAAGATTAAGGAAGATCATAAGCTTAGATCATATATAAGAAACCGCCTTAAGAAAGCCGGCATCTCCAGAATTGTAATTGACAGAACTTCAAAGAATGTGATTTTAACAATACATACTTCAAGACCTGGTGTAGTGATTGGTAAAAGCGGTAAAGAAATTACACAGCTCGAGCAGGAATTAAAAGAAGTTGTTGATAAAGATGTTAAAGTACAGATTAATGAAATTAAGAGACCTGAACTGGATGCATATCTTGTTGCAGAAAATATTGCAAACCAGATTGAAGGAAGAGTTTCTTTCAGAAGAGCTATGAAGATGGCGATTACTGCTGCAATGAGAATGGGTGCAGAAGGAATCAGGATAATGTGTTCGGGAAGATTAGGCGGAGCCGAAATGGCAAGAACTGAACAATATAAAGAAGGAAGGATTCCACTGCATACAATAAGAGCAGATATTGATTACGCTCCCGGAAGAGCGGAAACAATTTATGGCTCAATAGGAATTAAAGTTTGGATTTGCCGTGGAGAAATCCTAGGTAAAAGAGCATCGGAATAAATTAAGATAAGGCGATTTTAATATGTTAATGCCCAAAAGAGTTAAATACAGAAAAGCCCAGCGTGGAAGAAGGGCAGGTAAAGCTTATAGAGGAGCTTCTGTTGCATTCGGAGATTATGGTCTTAAAGCTCTGGAACCGGCATGGATAACAAGTCGGCAGATAGAGGCTTGCCGAGTTGCTCTTACAAGGAAAATGAAAAGAGATGGTAAAGTATTTATAAGAATATTTCCCGACAAACCAGTATCTAAAAAACCTCTTGAAACCAGAATGGGAAAAGGAAAAGGTGCCCCCGAATTCTGGGTAGTTGTAATAAAACCGGGTAGGGTTATGTTCGAGGTTTCAGGTGTTTCGAAAGATTTAGCTCACGATGCACTTAAATCCTGTGGTTATAAATTACCAATTAAAACAAAAGTTGTGTCCCGACCGGATATAATGTAGGTATAACGAGAAATGAAAATTCACGAAATAAAAGAAATGAAAGATGACGAACTTGTAAAAAGAATCGAAGAAGAAGAAAAAAATCTTATCGATCTCAGGTTCTCGCATCAACTTAAGCAATTAACGAATACAGCTAAAATAATGCTGGCAAAAAAAGATATTGCAAGAATGAAAACAGTTCTCAATGAAAGAAAAAGGACAGTGGAAGAGGCTCCTGCTGTAAATAAGGATTAGTATGGAAACACGCAACCTGCGCAAAACAAGGATTGGAATTGTGACTAGTAATAAAATGGAAAAGACAATTACTGTTGCAATCGAAAGAAGAGTTCCACATCCTATTTATAAAAAATATTTTAAGAAAACTACCAAGTTAATGGCTCATGACGAAAAGAGGCAATGTAACGTTGGAGATAAAGTGAAGATTATGGAAACTCGCCCTCTGAGTTTGAAGAAAAGATGGCGATTAGTCGAAATTGTGGAAAAAGCCAAATAGAAGGGTAACCGTAGAATGATTCAGGAAGAAACAAATCTTGTTGTTGCCGATAATTCGGGAGCCAAAAGAGCTCGTTGTATTAGAGTTCTTGGAGGCAGTGGAAGAAATTATGCAAGTGTTGGAGATACGATAGTTGTTGCTGTAAAATCGGCTATCCCGAATGGAACTGTAAAAAAAGGCGAAGTTTCGAAAGCAGTTATTGTAAGAACAAAAAAAGAAGTCAGAAGAAAAGACGGTTCTTATATAAGATTTGATGAAAATGCGGTTGTATTAATTAATCCGCAAAATGAACCGCGAGGAACCCGTATTTTCGGTCCGGTTGCAAGAGAGCTAAGAGAAAAACAGTTTATGAAAATTGTTTCTCTGGCTCCGGAAGTTTTATAAAAAGGTTTAATAATGAAAATCAGAAAAAACGATAACGTGGTTGTAATATCCGGGAACGATAAAGGAAAAACAGGAAAAGTGTTGAAAGTTTTCCCTTCAATCACAAAAGTTATAGTTGAAGGAATAAATCTTAGGAAAAGACATACAAAACCGAGTCAGAAACAACCACAGGGTGGAATAATTGAAAAAGAGGCTCCGATTCATGCTTCTAATGTAATGTTGATTGATCCTAAAACAAATGAAGCTACAAGATTGGGTGCTCAAATTATTCTGGATGAAAAAACAGGTAAGAAGAAAAGTCAGCGCGTCAGCAAAGCAAGCGGCGAGATGGTCTAAATAAATTTGAAGAATTATGGCAGATAAAAAAGAAAAAAAGGAAGCGGCTCCAAAACAAAAAGGAAAAAAAGAAGGTACCGGTGCTTTTAAGAAGGAAAAGGAAATAAAAGTTCCTGTTCGCCTTTTTGATACTTATAAAAAGGAAATTGCTCCCGGGCTTTTGAAAAAGTTCAATTACAAAAGCATTATGCAGGTTCCGCGTATTCACAAGATTGTTGTTAATATGGGAGTCGGAGATGCTGTAGCTGATTCTAAAATACTCGATGAAGCAGTGAAAGATCTTGAATCAATAACAGGACAAAAACCAAGCATAAGGAAAGCTAAAAAAGCTATCTCCAATTTTAAATTGCGTGAAGGCGTTAACATTGGTGCTATGGTAACATTAAGAAAAGAAAGAATGTATGAATTTCTTGACAGGCTTGTAAACGTTGCTTTACCGCGTGTAAGAGATTTCAGAGGTCTTTCCGATAAATCATTTGACGGGAGAGGAAATTATTCTCTCGGCGTAAAGGAACAGATAATCTTTCCTGAGATTAATGTTGACAAAATTACTAAAGTTCTTGGAATGGATATTACGATTGTAACAACTGCAAAAACAGATAATGAGGCTCATGAATTGCTTCAGGCATTTGGTTTCCCATTCAGAAGAAAAGAAATTAAAACAGCTTAACAAGAGGTTTTATGGCTAGAAAAAGCTTAATAGCTCGTGAAGAAAAAAGAAGAAGAACCTACGAAAAATATAAGAAGCTGAGAGAGGAACTCAAAGCAAAAGGTGATTACGATGCTTTACAAAAGCTTCCGAGGAATGCTTCACCAGTTAGGCTGCATAACCGTTGTTTATTTACCGGAAGAGCCCGAGGGTATCACAGAAAGTTTGGTGTGTCAAGACTCGTATTAAGAGAAATGGCACTAAAAGGTGAGTTACCGGGTGTAAAGAAATCAAGTTGGTAAAAGGAGAATTTTATTTATGCCAGTAACAGATCCGATATCAGATTTTTTAACTAGAGTTCGAAATGCTTCTAAAGCCAGGAAGCTGCGCATCGATATTCCAGCTTCTAGTATGAAAAAGAATCTTGCTGAAATATTGAAAACACAAAAATTTATCAATGATTATTCTGTAGTTGAAGATAACAAACAGAATATTTTAAGATTAGAATTAAAATATACAAACGGTAACCCGGCAATCAGTGGCTTAAAAAAGATTAGTAAACCGGGACTGAGAGTTTATAAAAAATCAGATGAGCTTCCTAAAGTATTGAATGGTTTGGGAGTTGCTGTTGTATCAACTTCGCAGGGATTACTAACTGATAAAGAAGCAAGGAAACAAGCCATCGGTGGCGAAGTAGTTTGTTATATATGGTAATTTTTAAGATGGAGTTTTAAAGTGTCGCGAATCGGTAAGAAGCCAATTGAAATACCAAAAGGCGTAACAATTACGAAGAACGGTTCCAGCGTAAAAGTAAAGGGACCTAAAGGGGAACTTGAAAGGAAAGTTCATCCTAATATTTCTATTGAAATAAAAGACAATGAATTGATTGTTACACGCCCCGATGATACCAAGGAAAACAAAGCTCTGCACGGTTTAACAAGAGCTTTAATTCAGAATATGGTTGATGGTGTTCTTAATGTATTTACAAAAACTCTCGATATTGTTGGAGTCGGATACAGGGCGGAGTTAAAAGGGAAAAATCTTTTACTAAACATTGGATTTTCTCACCCTATATATTTTGTTCCACCTGAAGACATTGTACTGCAAACCCCTGCACAAACTCAAATAGTTATATCGGGTATTGATAAGCAACTGGTAGGTATGGTTGCTGCCAAAATAAGATCTATCAGAAAACCGGAACCGTATAAAGGGAAAGGTATCAAATATTCTGATGAACAAATTCAGAGAAAAGCCGGTAAGACGGCTGGTAAATAATCGTGGAGATTATTAAAGAATGATAAAAAGAGATAAAAACGGAAGGCTGCGTGCCAAGATAAGAATAAGAAAAATCATTGCCGGTACACCGGAAAAACCGAGATTATCGGTTTATCGTAGCCTTGGTAATATTTATGGACAGATAATTGACGACTCGAACGGAAAAACAATTGCTTCCGCTTCTTCGTTATCAAAAGAGATTGTAGAGGATCTAAAATCAGCAAAAGGAAAAACTGCAAAAAGCAAACTTGTTGGAATTCTCGTTGCAAAAAAAGCTTTAGAGAAAAATATTTCAACCGTAGTATTCGATCGTAATGGTTACAAATACCATGGTCGTGTGCAGGCATTTGCCGAAGGTGCACGTGAAGGAGGGTTGAAATTTTAATTGCAGTATACAAACTTTTGCCGGGTCGTCTAATGGCAGGACTACGCCCTTTGGAGGCGTCTGTAGAGGTTC
>CAZUOC010000043.1:0-9414 GCA_964622335.1 uncultured Ignavibacteriaceae bacterium | reverse complement strand
ATTCTATCCTGGTCAGGTTGAAATATCAGGTCCCTGTATTTATCATCAACAGCAAAAACTCTGTACGTTCCTGCAGCAAGACCCATAAGTTTGTAATCACCATTTTTACCAGCCTGAGAAATATAATCCGGTTTATGTTTTAATGGGTTTCCTGTTGTATCATTCATTTTATCCCGCAAAGCGGGATCTATGCGATAAGCAAATAGCATTACATCTTCAGACTTCGCATCATAAACTTTCCCTGTTATTACTCTTCTGTCAATTTCATTCCCAGTAGAAAAAGTAAAATTATAAGCCTGAGTCATCCTGTTTTTATTATTATAATCTACAACATCGGTTCCAATAGTAATAACATAGGTTGTGTTTTCACGAAGCTTCGGAAAATAGACTCTCAGGTATTTACCACTCCAGTCATATTCGATGTCTCCCTCAATTGCAGGAGAAATAAATATTGCATCCTGCGCAGATCTTTTATCAACATATTCTGAAAAACCTATTTCAAAATAATCTTCGTTAAAATTTATTGTTTCGTTAGCAGGATGTACCTCAATTATTTCGGGAGGGACCTTATCAACTTCTCCTCCGCCCGGTGGTAGCTGGTTAGCGCAGGTTGCAAAAAGTAAAGCGGTGATGAGGAGAAAAATGTTCTTTGCGTTAAAAATATCTTTTAGATAAAGAATCATATTATTTTTCTGTCAATAGCAATTTGTTTTTATCTTTTAAAATTTCATTTAAAATAGCCACGACCTTTAGGTCGTGGAGTAAATAATAAAAGAACATTGGCTTTAGCCAAAATTTTTGTTTTGAATTTCGGCTAAAGCCACAAATTGTTTTTTATTATATAACCCCGACATAAATGTCGGAGCTATTTAAAAAAGAGTTTTTGATCTTTTTCATTGATTCTGCGACTTTATAAATTTCCTGTACTCATTCACATTTTTAAGATGCTGTGAGTAAGCGCTGGAAAATTTATGTCCTCCTTTTCCATCTGCAACAAAGTAAAGATAATTATTATCTTCGGGATAAAGAGCTGCTAAAACTGCATCTTTTCCGGGATTATTAATTGGTCCCGGTGGAAGTCCTGCATATTTGTAAGTGTTATAAGGAGAATTTATTCTTAAATCTTTATCCAGCAATCTTCTCCATCCGTCTTTACGCAAATATTGAATTGTCGGATCTGCCTGAAGCATCATTCCAATCTTAAGCCTGTTATGATAAACTCCTGAGATTCTTGGCATATCTTCCGGAGAACTTGTCTCGCCTTTTATTATAGAAGCAAGAGTAACAACTTCGTGAACTGTAAATCCTATATTTTTTGCTCTTGCCTGCAACGAATCGTTCATAAATTTCCAAAAGCTGTTATACAATTCACTTATAACTTCGCGTGCGGGAGTTTGCGCATAAAACTTGTAAGTTCCAGGCATCAGGTAACCTTCAAGACTCGGTCTATTAATACCAAGTGAATCTACAAAATTTTTATTGAAAGCAAGATTAACAAACTTAGCAGAATCAATATTAGCATCTCTTTTCAAAACGAAAGCAAGCCATTTTATTGAAAGTCCATCCCTTATATTTACGGTCTTCATAAACTCTGCTTTTCCATTTATAAAAAGATCAAGCAAATCGAGATAACTTAATCCATTTGGAATTGTAAATCGTGCAGCTCTTACTCTGGTTTCGGCATCGTAAATAAAACCAGCAATTTTCATATTGGTTTTGTTCGGGATGATACCCTTTTTATAAAGACTATCAACAACATCAGCAAATGATTCCCCTTTTGTTATTTCAAATTGTACCGGAGATTTTCCTTTATAATAATTTGGTGTGAAAAAAATAAAGTAAAATAAGAACAGCACCAAAAAGAAAAAAACAGCTATTGCAAGGAATTCTTTTCGACTTAATAAATTTTTTAATCCAACTTTCATTTATCGGGCGGTATTTTGAGTAATTTACCTTTTACTATTTCTTCTTTTTGTAATGCTCTCGCTTCATCAATTATTCTCTCGTAGATACGCTGTAAAGCTGGTGTGGTCAAAGGTTCTTCGAGGTAGGAATTTATTTTCCCTGAAATGTCTTTTTCTCTCTCTGGCGAATACGTTGGAAGATTCAATGCTCTTTTTATACGCCCGATTAAAACAGCATTTAATGTTCTTTTATTAAGGAACTTCACTATTTCTTTATCGTACTTATCAATTTCTTCCCTAAGCTCATCGAGAAGAGACAACTTCTCTTCATCTGTTAATGAACTTAATTCGTTAGCTATTACCTTCTTTAATTTATCCATTAAATAAAGATAAATAATTAAATAATTTGATTAAACCCTTATACAAAATGTTCCAGCTTCAGACTGGGATAAGGAGGATAATCCAGTTTAAATTCTTTTCCTGCATTAAACAATCTTAATCCCCTGAATGCAATCATAGCAGCATTATCTCCACAAAATTGTAAATCCGGAATAACGAGTTTCTTTTTATGTTTGTTGGAAAGTTCTGTAAAAGTATTCCGTAAACTTCTATTTGCTGCAACTCCACCAACCAAGGAAATGGAATTAATCTCAAAATTATTTATAGCTTTTTCTGTTTTTTGTATTAAAGCAGTAACCGCAGCTTTTTGAAAGGATGCCGCTATATCAGTAATATCTTGTTGGGGGATTGTTCTGTTTAACTTATCTCCGGGATAATTTTTCTGGATGTACCTGAGCACCGCGGTTTTTAATCCACTGAAGGAAAAATCATACTTCCCTTTTGTATCTGCAATGGGGAATTCTATTTTATCAGCTTCACCGTTAACAGAATATTTTTGTATTTGCGGTCCTCCGGGATAAGGCAAGCCGAGCATCTTGGAAACTTTATCAAAAGCCTCTCCTGCCGCATCGTCCACTGTTGAACCTAGCAATTTCATTTCGATAAAATTTTTTACAAGAATCAAAAGTGTATGTCCGCCGGAAACAACAAGGGTCAAATATGGAAATTCTGGCTTTTCATTCATCAGGAAACCTGAAAAAATATGTCCTTCAATATGATCAACAGGTACGAAAGGTTTTTTAAGGGAATAGGATAATCCTTTTGCAAACGTTAAACCTACAAGCAATGCACCGATTAAACCGGGTCCGGCAGTAGCAGTAATAAGATCTATATCTTTTAATTCAAGATTTGATTTTTTTAGTGCATCCTTCACTAAAGGAATTACAATTTGCAGATGCGCCCTGCTGGAAAGCTCGGGCACGACACCACCATATTTAGCATGAAAATCCTGTGAAGAGATTAAGTTTGCTGTCAGCTTCTCATTTGAAATAACTGCAACTGAAGTCTCATCGCAAGAACTTTCTATACCAAGAACATTCATAATTAAAATAAATTTTAACGTGAAATTTAAATTCAATCAATCAGCCAATCTATCATTCTAAAATAAATGAATGGACGAATGAGTGAATGGATGAATGATTAAAATTATTTTATACCAAACAAATTCTTAAAAACATGTCCTGCTATCTGCGGATTTTCCTGTAGTCTCCTAATAGAATATTTGTACCAGTCTTTTCCAAAAGGAACATATATTCTAATCTTATAGCCATCAGCATTTATTTTGTCTCTCAAATCTTCTCTAACACCGAGTAGCATCTGGAATTCAAATTTATCTTTAGGGATATTTAATTCTTTAATTAATCTGTAAGCTTCATTAATTAAATATTCATCGTGTGTTGCAATGCCAACATAATTGCCGGTTTTCATAATTTCTTCAAGAATTTTAACAAAGTTATTTCTGATCTTCTGCTTGTCTTTAAAAGCTATTTGAGCTGGTTCGATATAAATCCCTTTACAAAGCCTGTAATCAGTTTGCAGCTTATTCAATTCAATAACATCTTTATAGCTTCTCTTAAGATAAGCCTGGATTACAACTCCAACATTGTCGAATTTTTCTCTCAATCTTTTGAATAATCGAAATGTAGCATCAGTATAAGGAGAATCCTCCATATCTATTCTAATAAAATTATTTATCCCCATTGATTTCCAGACAAGTTCTGATACTTGCTGATAAGCAAAATCTTCATCAATGCCTAATCCCAATTGTGTCGGTTTGATTGAAAGATTTGCCATAAGATTGTTATCCTTTATTGCATCAAGCACTTCCATACATCTATCTTTATCTTCAGAAGCTTCGTCTCTGTTTTTAACTGCTTCACCCAGAACATCTATCGTGGCAAAGATTCCTTTTGAGTTTAATATTTTTACTAGGTTTACAGCATCTTCAAGTTTTTTGCCTGCGATATATTTTTTAGAAAATACCCAAACAATTGATTTAGGCATCAACCTGACAAAAGCAACTAATATTTCATTGATTATGTGCAAAGTATTCCCTCTTAACTCTTATAAGTCTTTCCCCATTCGTAAGTACCGATCTTTTTAATTTTGATTGTTAACACGGATAGTTTTTTCAGAGCCGTTTTAATTTTTTTATCGTTCAGACTGCCTGAAATATCTATATAAAAAGTGTACTGAAAAGGTTTATGTGGAATAGGTCTGGATTCTATCATTGAAAGATCTATTTCTGCATTTGCAAAAACTCCTAAAGCCTTATGCAAAGCGCCCGGAATACTTTTTAAATCGAAAGATAAAGTAGATTTCGGATGAAGAGGTTCGTTCTGTGTTTTTTTCTTACTAATAACTAGAAACCGGGTGTAATTTATTTTGTTATTCTGAATATTCCTCTTTAGGATTTTCATCTTATAAATCTTAGCAGCCCGCGCACTTGTTATTGCACCTGTAGGTTCCTGTGTATTCTTTAAAGAAAGTAATGCTGAACCTGCCGTATCGTAGGAAGGAACAACTTCAACTCTTTTTAAACCTTTTAAGAAATCGGAACACTGTCCGATTGCCTGCGGATGTGAATAAATTTTTTTCAATTGTGAGGTTGGATATTCTTTAGGAGAAACAAGGCAATGATTTATCTGCAGGTTTAATTCAGCAATAACAGAAACATGATATTTTAAAAGTAAATCATAATTTTCAAAGACACTGCCGTGTAAAGTATTTTCAATAGGTATTACACCATTGTCGGCTATTCCTTTGCTTACATTTATAAACACTTCCTCAAAGGAATAAGAAGGCAAAGTTTTTATTGATTTGCCAAAATATTTTTCGGAAGCAATTTCGCTGTAAGCTCCTTTTTCTCCCTGGAAAGCTATAATTAGTTCATTAGTCATTGGTCAATAGTCATTCATTATTTCAGTTTTATGCACTCTTACTCGAACCCAGTCCTGTGAGTATTTTTATAAAAAAGTCTGCTTTTTGTTTTAACTCATTAATATTTCCGTTGTTCTCAAAAATAAAATCAGCGCGTTTCTTTTTTTCTTCATCCCTGATCTGGTTTTCATCTCTTTTCTTAAATTCCTCTTCTGTCATCTTTCCATTCGCTATTACTCTTTTCATTCGAACATTATCTTTAGCAGTAATTAAAACAATGTAATCAAACATATTTTCCATTTCTGCTTCATAAATAAGAGCTGCTTCCGTAAAAAGAATATCATTATTAATTAATTGTTCCTGTATTAACTCGTCAACTTTTTTCTTTACTTTCGGATGAAGTATAGAATTAATTTTAACAACATTTGCAGGATTTGAAAATATTTTATCCGCGAGGAATTTTTTGTTGATTTGATTATTGGTAAATGAGTCTTTACCGAATTTTTTAATTACTTTTTCTTTAACGTCTTTATCTTCAGCCAAAATTTGTTTCGATATATCATCTGCTTTAATAACAGGATATCCTTTCCCGGCAAGAAAATTACAAAAAGTAGACTTGCCTGAACCAATACTACCGGTAATAGCTATTTTAAATTTTTTCTTACACATAGATAAAAATAGTCAGTTTTTTAAAACTAATAAATTCTTCTCATAAAGATAAAAGTGAAATGTAAGTAAAACGCCCGTCGGTTGACGGGCTGGAATGATTTATTTAGCGTAGTTAATCTTTCTTACTTCTCTTATAACAGTAACCTTAATCTGACCGGGGTATTCCATTTCTTCTTCAATTTTTTGAGCAATGTCGCGTGAAAGTTTATCTGCTACAATATCATCAATCTTATCGTGTTCAACAACGACTCGTACTTCTCTACCAGCCTGTATTGCATAAGTTTTAGCAACTCCTTCAAAGGATTTAGCAAGAGCTTCTAAAGTTTCCAAACGTTTTACATAACCTTCAAGAGGCTCTCTCCTTGCTCCCGGTCTTGCTCCACTAATAGCATCTGCAGCTTGCACGAGGGATGCAATTGGATGTTCCATTTCTATGTCTTCATGGTGTGAACCTACAGCATTAACAACAATTGGATGTTCTTTAAATTTCTTGGTTAATTCATACCCAATTAGTGCATGTGGACCTTCAATACTTTTATCAACAGTTTTTCCAACATCATGGAGAAGGCCTGCCCTTTTTGCCAGCGTTATATCCAAATCAAGTTCGGCAGCCATAATCCCTGTTAAATAAGCAACTTCGATACTATGACCTAATAAATTTTGTCCATAACTTGATCTGTATCTCATTCTTCCTATATGTTTAATCAGTTCCGGGTGCATATTGTGTAAACCGAGTTGCAAAATCGTATTTTCCCCTTCTTTAATCATTTCTTCTTCAAGTTCCTGCTTCACTTTTTCAACAACTTCTTCAATGCGGGCAGGATGAATTCGACCGTCAGAGATTAATCTTTCTAAAGATACACGAGCTACTTCACGTCTAAACTGATCAAATGAGGAAAGAATCACAGCTTCGGGTGTATCATCGACAATTACATCAACACCTGTTACCGCCTCGAAGGAACGAATGTTACGCCCTTCCTTCCCAATTATTCGACCTTTCATTTCATCGCTTTGTATTTGAACAACAGAAACAGTTGTTTCTACTGAATGATCGGCAGCTGTACGTTGAATAGCCTGAACAATAACTTTTTGAGCTTCCTTTTTAGCGTCGGATTTTGCTTTATCCAGAATTTCTTTTACTAGAATAGTAGAATCCTGTTTAGCCTGGTTTACCATATTTTCGACGAGCATTTTCTTTGCATCATCGGCAGTTAAACCGGATATTTTCTCTAACCTTATATTTTGTTCATCTTCAAGTTTTTTGATATCTGAATATTTCTGCTCAATAGACTTTTTCTGATCTAATAATTCTTTTTCAGTTTGTCTATTTTCTTTTTCTTTCTTTATTACGAAATCAAATTTTTTCTCTGTATTCTCTTCTCTCGCCGTTAGTTGTTTTTCCAGGTTCGATATTTTTTGCCTTTTCTGCTGTACTTCCGCATCAAATTCAGATTTCTTTTTATACCATTCATCTTTTACTTCCAGAAGCTTTTCTCTTTTAAGATTATTAGCTTCTTTCTGTGCATCGTTAATTATTTGTTTAGCTCTCTCTTCAGAAGAAGCAATACTCTTTTTACCAAGCTTAGAGTTAAACATCCAACCTAAATAGAAAAAAACAACCACAAGGATAATTGACATAGTTATTAACAATACGATATCCATTGTACCTCCGTGGTAGGTTAAATAATTAAACCGCTTCTGCCAATTACAATTTAATAGAGAAAAACCCTATTAAACACGCTTGGGAATAAGCCAGAACGCTTCTTGCTTCCTCTGTCCCGACGACTCGGAATTCCGGTAAACCGGCGAGGCCTGTAATTGGCGTCTTGAGTCAAACTCCCTATAAGAATAATGTTAGTTTTTCTTATTGAGTTGAACTGGCAGAGCGGAAAATCTGCTTGTTATGATGGGTCGGATAAACGAACTTCGCTAAGTAGAAGTTTGAGCTTTTTAATTTTATCGCTTGCCTGAATTAGTAACTCTCTATTTTTATTTTTTTCTAAAAACAAATCATAAGCAATATTTAAACAGGCTATAATTGCTATAGTCTGTACAGGCTGGTCAGGAAGTTCATCTTTTGTTTCTTCCATGACTTTATTTACGTAAACAGCAAGCTCTTTTGCTATTTCTTCATTTTCAACCAGAAGAGAATATTCTTTATCGAATATTTTTATTTTAAGCTTCTTCTTATCTGTCATTTATCTTTTTTCCATCAACAAAATGTTTAAGAACTAATATGTAAATCAATTTTTGAAATCAAATTAGTAATTTTACTCTTAAGATCTTCTCTCTCCTCCTCATCAAGTGAATTAAAAATCTCTGTATGATTCTGCTTCTTAATATTTTCAATCTCGGTTTCAAGCATAGATAATTTCTGCACTAAACCAGTTTTTTCTTTTTTAAGCTCATTAATTTCAGTTTCATATTCTGAAGTCTGATGACTTAAATCTCTATATTTATTTGCAAGTGTAGTTACCTGTGAAAGAACGATACCAATATCTTTTAGCAAAAGATCCTGTTTAGAAGTTTCGGACAACTAAGCACCTCTTAGTTTAGCATTAAAATTTTTCTCTACATAAGAAATTAAGCTCAAGAACTCTTTCTCAACTTCTTCTTCAGTTAATGTTCTTTTATCTGATTGATACTCTAATGTAAAAGCCATGCTCTTCTTATCTTTGCCTATATCTTCATTCTCAAATAAATCAAATAAGTTTACTTCTTTAAGAAGTTGTGAACTCTCTTTCTTAATTGATTTTATTACATCTTCATAAACAACGATTTTATCAAAAATAAAAGCAAAATCACGAATTACTTTAGGATATTTTACCGGCTCTGAATATTGCTTTTCGCTGGTCTCCAGACTCTTCAAATATTCCAGATTGAACTCAAAGCAGAAAACATCCTGACTAATATCAAATTGTTTAAGAACTTCTTTTTTTAGAATACCACCTGAACCAATTGTGCTTTTTTTCAGGTTTTTTGCATAATTATAAGCATAAATTGTTTCGCTATTGTGATAATATGAATCATTTAAAACATTGTCAAGCGAAAACTTCGTCAAAAAGCTATCAACCAATCCTTTAAGTGAAAAGAAATCCGCTTCACTTTCAGTGGTGTTCCATCCCTTTTCACTCACTTTTCCACTCAAAACCACCAACAATTTTCGTTCTTCCGTGAAGTCTTCAAATGATTTTATTTCATTATTAGAATGACGATTAAACACATTTCCAATTTCAAAGAAAGCAAGATTCTTTTGTCCGTTTCTTATATTGTGTGCAATTACACTTAGCGCGCCCGGTATAAGAGATGTCCTTAAATATGCCATATCTGCACTTAGTGGATTCAAGAGCTTTATGGGATTTCCCGTAAGACTGGCAGATTTTTCATCCTGAAGTGGATTATTGAGAATTTCAAAAAGTCCCAGCGCAACAGCTGCGTTTCTTATTTTATCTGTAAATTCCGATTCATCATACTTCTTTTCCAATGTTATGGAAATCCTGGAAACTACCGGAATATTATCGTAACCGTTTATACGCGCAATTTCTTCGATCAGATCAACTTC
>CAZUOC010000042.1:0-9424 GCA_964622335.1 uncultured Ignavibacteriaceae bacterium | reverse complement strand
CATTCCTTTATTTACCTTTCATAATTTCAATAAACTCCGGTTCATCCCTTAACGGGTCTAAATCGGTATCTCTTTTTAGCCAGTCATAATTTGCATAACCAACCGAAAAAGAATTTTTAAGCGATTCTATAGCGAGTTTCTTTTCTCCCATTTGTGCATAAAAACAAGTTGCATTGTAAAGCATTAACGGATCATCAGGACTTAGTTCAAGTGCTTTAGCAGCCTGGGCTTTTGCTTCTTCTTTTCTTTCTATTTGTATCAGGTCGATAGCGTAAAACATGTGTCCGCGGGCATCATCCTGATGTTGTAACAAATATCTTTCATATACCTTTAATGACTCCTGAAGCAATTCTTTTTGTTTTTCAGTTTCTCCCAACTTTGTATAAACTAACTGTAAATCCGAATAGGCGGAATAAAAATCAGGATTCAGTTTAATTACCTTCTGAAATAATTCTACGGCTTCCTTATCACGATCCCTGTTATGATAGATTCTTCCTAAAATCCAGTATCCTAAGAAATTATTCGGATCGAGCTCAATTGCCTTCTGACTTGCCGTTATTGCATCATCATATAATTGTTTACTAAAATATGAAAGTCCAAGGGCAGCATAAGCCTCCGATAAAGTCGGATCATACATCAAAGCTTTAAGACTTGATTCAATAGCTTTATCGAGCCAGACGGTATTTCGCTCAGCATCCAGAAAAAGAGATGAATATGCTTCTCCGAGTCCTGCATACGCTTCTGCATATCTCGGGTCGAGATCGATCGCTTTTTGAAAGAGCTGCGTAGCGAGAAGCATGCTTTTCTTCGAACGTTGATATAGAGAATCCCTGCCGCGCAAATAATAATCAAATGCTTCAACATTAACTGTGGAACGCTTGGACAAAACAACTTTTTCAGTCGGTGTAAGTTTAACCATCAGCATATCGACAATCTGCTTGGACACATTTTCCTGGATATCAAAAATGTCTGCAAGCTTACCTTTATTCGTTTCAGCCCAGAGTTGTGAATCGCTTTCAACATCAATCAATTCAACAGTTATGCGAAGATTTTCCTGGAATTTTCTTACACTTCCGGCTAGAATATATCTTGCACCCAATTCCCTGCCGATTGTTTTTATATCTTTATTTGTTCCTTTATACCTCATAGAAGTCGTTCTCGGCACAACACGAATATCTTTTAATCTTGAAAGATTCGCTATAAGCTCTTCTGTTAAACCATCGGCAAAGTAATCGCTTTCAGGATCAGGACTTATGTTATCAAAAGGTAAGACCACAATTGCTTTTGTTTTAGGAACCTGGCTTGCTGTCTGAATATCTTTTTTAACATCCTCCAGGGACTTCAAAAATTCATCAACAGTCTGATATCTTTTGTCTCGGTCCTTTTCCATCATCTTTTTTACAACTATATCTATCTGATGCGGAATTTTCTTATTAAGTAAAGTTGGAAGCGGCGGTTCTTCATTCAAAATAAGATAAAACAATCCGGCTTCGTGTTCAGCTTTAAAAGGAAGTTCACCTGTTAAAAGTTCATAAAACAGGATACCTAGTGACCAGATATCACACCTATGATCAGCAGGAATTGCCTGGGCTTGTTCGGGTGACATATATGAAAGAGTACCGACAGAAGTTTTGGTTTTTGTAATTCCGGCATCACTTTTTAGCTTTGCAAGACCAAAGTCCATTATCTTTAAGTGACCATCTTTATTTATCATAACATTTTCAGTTTTAATATCACGATGAATAATATCTTGGTCGTGAGCACTTTTAAGACCCAGAGCTATTTGTTGAATCCAATCGATTGCCTGTTGAACCGGGACTCCTGTACCGGTAGTAAGAGAAGCAATATGATCTTTCAGAGTTTGTCCATCTACATATTCCATAGAGATAAATGATGAGCCGTTCTCTTCATCAATCTCATAAATAGCAAGTATGTTAGGATGATTAAGAGCAGCAGCAGATTTTGCTTCTCTTATAAATCTTTGCTTGTTCTCTTCAGAAGAAGAAAGATGGGAAGGGAGAAACTTTATTGCTACTGTCCTGCCGAGTTTGGTATCCTCGGCTTTGTAGACAATTCCCATTCCGCCTTCGCCGATTTTCTCAAGAATTTTATAGTGTGTTATAGTTTTTCCAATCATTTTATAGTCGCTCCACTTTTCATAAAGCTTCGGCGGACAGGTCCGCCTTCGCCGATTTTTTCAATAATTTTATCAGCCAGAGGCTGATCCGTCTTTAGCGGATAATGTGAAATTGTTTTACCAATCATTTTGTAACTCCACTTTTTCTAAAGCTCCGACCTGTGTTTTATCTATCATTTAACAACCTTTTTAATACAAATTTATTTAAAACTCTCCAACGCTTCCTCTACAGTTGGATAATGCTCAAAAATCTGGTTTAACTTAGTTATTGAGAGCAATCCATCAATCTTGGTGGAAATTCTTGCAAGTTTTAATTCACCACCACCATTCTTTACAGTAGTATAACTGGCAACCAGAATTCCAAAGCCTGAACTGTTAAGAACGGTTACTCCGTCAAGATCCAATACAATATTTTTTTTACCTTCATCCAGTAATTTATGTAAAGTTTTGCTTATTTCTTCGCCGAAAAACCCGCCAAAAAGTTTCCCCCGCAAATGTACAACAGATGAATTATACTTTTCTTCAACTTTCATATCCATTTTTGTTATCCTCCTTTATTACCTATCTAAAATTATCAACTAAAATAATATCGCTCTTTGTGGGTTCTTGTTTTGAGTAGAGTATATAGCTCTCATCCGGGGCAATTTCAATTTTTGCAAAAGGATCACTTACAGCCTGAGGGAGATTCCTGATGTGTGATATTTTTTTCGTTTCGATATTATAGAAATCCAAAACAGGTGAACCATTATTATCACGGATAAAATATATCCCATTTTTTGCAACGACCCATTGCCTGAGTAAAAAATCGGCTACCCCCTTAAGGACGGACTCTTCAGTTCCTCCTTTAATCGGAATTCTCCAAATATCATGATGATCAAAATCTTTTACATAATAAATATAGGTCCCATATAATTGTGGAATGATGCCGTTGTCTTTTGTGATTTGTCTTTGAGATTTTCCATCTTTTGAAAACAGATATAGCTTGTTCTCCGGGTACTTAAAACCATAAAATCCGGTACCATCTTCAGACCAGATAGTAAATGATGACATTAATGAAATTTTCTGAGGAGTGCCTCCCGCTGCATTTAATATGTATATATCTTTATCCGCACTAATTAAAATTTCACGTCCGCCCGGAGACCATTGTTCCGTAGCATACAGGCTCAAAGGAAATGTAGTTAATTGCGATTGATTTGTTCCATCACTTTCACACATCCAGATATTGTAATTTCCGGTTCTGTTTGAGGTGAAAATTATTTTTTTACCATCAGGGGAAATATCCGGTTCCACATTTTCAAAAGTAGAAGAGCTGATAAGCATAGTTTCTTTTTTAGGATTCTGCAGATCAATTTTCCAAATATTTGTGTTTCCAATCGTTTCTGCATAGACAAGACGGTTCCCCGTAACGGAAGCGCTGGGATTATTTATGTCAATTCCACTCATTATTTTTTCCGGTTTACTTCCGGACAAATCCGCTTTCCATAGTGCGGAGCTTCCATCAATATTACAGGAAAAAAGGATTGAACGGCTGTCGTTTCCCCAGGTAAATCCATCTATCCATGTTTCAACATTGGTAACCTGTTGAACATTATTGTCCACAAGATTTTTCACAAACATGTCACCCCTTAAAGGTATGTCCCTTCGAATGAAGGCGATATATTTTCCATCGGGTGAAACAGACGGTGATTGATCACCCCAGTTTCCACGAGGTAATTGTGTAACTTGTTCTATTTCATTCGTTTCAATTGAAACTTTGAATATGACAAAACCAGTATCCTTTGCAGACCAATCGGTAAAATAAATAAGTTTATTGTCATCCGACCAGCTTATCGATGGTTGCTCACGCAAACCCGGATGATACTCAGCAATTCTTTGTTCCCTTCCGCCCAAAGCGGGAATAATGAAAATTTCTCTAGGACTTAACTCCGGTTGATTCCCAGCTTCCCTTACAAAAGCAATAAAGTTTCCGTCAGGCGACCACACCGGTCTGTTATCAACTGCGGCATCCGTTGTTAGTCTTACCGGAATACCGGCGTCGACTAACTTTACATAAATGTCAAAATTATCCTGATGTTCTCCGTTCCAGGAGAAAGCAATGGATTTGCCGTCAGGAGAAAGAGCGGGGTCACGTTCTTCACCGGCAAAACTTGTTAAACGTGTTGTCTTCATCGGCGGAAGATTTTCTACTTCCTGTTTCGAATCAAAGAAAATAAAGTAAAATTCTATTGATAATATAATACCTGCGATACCTGTGGTTATGAAAACCGGAAGGCGGGATTTCTTCTTTTTAACTTCAATCTTTTCTGTCTGCTTTTCACCTGATAATTGCTTGTCAATTCTTAAATCTTTTAATACCTCACTAACAGATTGATAACGATTAGCTTTTTCTTTCATAAAACATTTTTTTAGAATCAATCTCAGAACTGAATCCTGAATATTATCGAGTTGAGGTTCATCATTTAAAATGTTATAAACTATCGCAGCATCGTAATCTCCTGCAAAAGGCATTTTACCGGTAAGCATTTCATATAGTACAACACCGAATGACCAGATATCAGATTGATGATCTACTTCTTCGCCTTTAGCCTGTTCCGGTGCCATATATGCAAGTGTTCCTAATGTAGATCCGGCTTTTGTGAGCTGCGATCCGCCTTTCATTTTTGCCAATCCGAAATCCATAATTTTTACTTTGCCGTCATCGGTTATCATTATATTTTGAGACTTAATATCTCTATGCACAATTCCTTTTTTATGTGCAGCTTCCAATCCTTCAGCTATTTGTATTGCTATGTTAATTGCTTCTTTAGCCGGTATTGGACCTGATTTGATCTTATCCTTTAGCTCAATTCCATCAATAAATTCCATCACAATAAATACTTCAGAATCAGATTCTTCGATAGAATGAATTGTAGAAATATTAGGATGATTTAATGCGGCGGCAGCTTGTGCTTCTATTTCAAATCGCTTTCTTTCCTCTTCATTAGTTGAGATCTGGTGTGGTAAAAATTTTATTGCGACTTCCCGCTTAAGTTTTGTATCCTCAGCTTTATAGACTACTCCCATTCCCCCTTCGCCTAATTTTTCTAAGATTTTATAATGTAATATTGTTTCGCCAATCATATTTCTAATTCCATTTTCTTTAATAAAGCAATAAATCTTTTATCATCGAATAGATTAGTGAAAAGATTATCGGCAATTGTGTATACAAGAATTCCAAAACGTTCATCATAGGCTTTATACAGAGAATCTATTGCTGCTTTTTTATTTCCCAGCGCTGCATCTATAACGGCAAAATAAAAAGGAGAAACTTCTTTTTCGGATTGAAGTTTTTTTAATTCATCTTTGACTTTAAGCGCATCCTGTATATTACCTGTCTTTGCATAAATCCGTCCCAAAATTGCTATCATTATAAGTCTGCCGTTCGATAGTTTAATTGATTTTTTCAGGTGTAAGATTGCCTTGTCAAACATCTTTTTTTGTTCATAGGTTATACTTAAGGCAAACTCTGCTTCAACATAATCAGGATTCATTTTAAGTGTCTTTTCATACTGTTTTATAGCTTTATCATAGTACCCCGCAAAATGATACATTCTACCTACCCCGGTACTGACCGATGGGGAAAGAGGATCTAATTTATACGCTTTCTCCATAAACTTAATTGCTTCATCAGTTCTACCCATGCAACCAAGGAATAATGCGTATCTTTCATAAGCAGATGCATATCCGGGTTGAAGATCAATTGCTTTCCTAAAATTTTTTTCAGCTTCTTTCCAATCCCACTCTAAACGGAATTTTAGATAAGCCAATGAGTTATATGCCTCCGCGGAGGTTGGATCCAGTTCAAGTGCTTTATTAATTGCATTGCTAGCTTTTGTAATTGCTTCTTGTCTTGGCAAGTAACCATAAGCAGCTCCAACAATTAAAGTATAGCAATCGGTTAAACCTACATAAGCAAGAGCAAAGCCCGGATCATATTCAATTGCTTTGTTAAAAAATTCTATCCCATTGTACACAGATTCAGGGGTTCGTTGATTCAACTGGTATTTACCAAGTAAATAGTATTTATAGGAATCAGAATTTTCCGTTCCCCTTTTTTCCAGCTGCTGCTTTTCTGTAGTTAGCAATTGAATTTTAAGTTGATTTGCTATGCTCAGGGCTATATCGTTCTGAATTCTAAATATGTCTTCTATTTCCCTGTCATAATCCTGCGTCCAGATGTTTTCCTGGGTTTTAACATTAATTAATTGCACGCTAATCCTGGCTTTGTCAAGAGCTGTTCTTACACTACCTTCCAGTATTGTCCCAACATTTAATTCTTTACCGATTTCAGCCGTATTTTTTGCACTATTTTTATACTTCATTACCGAGGTCCTTGCAATAACATTTAATCCGCTGATTTTTGTAAGCTGGGATATTAGTTCTTCAGTCATACCATCTGCAAAGTAATTATCTGTTGAGTCCTGACTTATGTTTATTAATGGCAGTACAGCAATACGATTGCTAAATTCCTTTTTTGATGTTGTTCCAAAATATTTCCAGATAAAAAAAGCTGAGATTAAAATAACTATAATAAAAGCAGCAAAGATTTTCAGTTTTGATTTCTTTTTTATAGGTCTAATTAGTTTCTTTGTATTTTCTTTTCTGTTTGACAATTGAGAAACTTCTTTATTATGATTTGATACAATAGATTGATCGTCCGGATTTTTCAATTCAAGTAATATCTCGCTCATATCCTGGTATCGTTGTACTGGATCTTTTAATATGGATTTAAGCGCTATACGTTCCAATTCCTCAGGTACACCGTCCTTCAACTGGTTAGGCTGGACAGGTTCTTCATTTAAAATCGAATAAATAATTGCTTGCTCATAATTTCCCCTAAAGGGAAGCTGACCTGTTAGCATTTCGTAGAGAACTATACCGAAAGACCAGATGTCTGTTCTTTGATCAACCTCATTACCCAACGCCTGCTCAGGAGAAATATATGCAGCTGTTCCCAACATAGTATCAACTCTTGTTATTTGAGTTTCTCCTATTACCTTAGCCAGGCCAAAATCCATTATTTTAACTAGCCCATCTTTTGTAATCATTATGTTTTGAGATTTAATATCTCTATGTACAATTCCTTTTTTATGTGCAGCTTCAAGTCCTTCTGCTACCTGTATGGCAATGTTGATTACTTCATCAATTTGAAGTCTACCTTTTTTTATTTCATCCTTTAGTTCAGTTCCCTCTATATATTCCATTACTATAAATATTTCATCACCAGAATTTTCAATAGAGTAAATTGTAGATATGTTAGGATGATTTAGTGCTGCTGCAGCCTGCGCTTCAATTTCAAATCTCTTTCTTTCCTCTTCATTTTTTGAAATTTTATGTGGTAAGAACTTAATAGCAACTTCACGTTTTAGTTTGGTATCCTCGGCTTTATAAACTACACCCATTCCGCCTTCGCCTAATTTCTCAAGAACCTTATAATGTAAAATAGTTGTGCCGATCACTGCTTTTCACTCCAAACATTATTAGATAAATCGACGTCCGGTAACTGTTGATCCGGATCTATAATAACGGAATCTATCTTACTTGTTGAATTATATTTAAACTCCCAATCGGTATTATGAAGCCAGATTTCTACAGGAAGTTTTATTCTTCCAACGTTGCCATTTGATTCTCTCACTTCAACGGTTACAGGCATTACCATTCTGTCTTTATTCAGAACTGTTATAAGAGAACCTTTCGATGGATCATTATCAACATATTTAACTTTTTTTACAGCCTGGTCGAGTTTCCAATTCTGAATAAACCATTCGTTCCAGAACCAGTTAAGATTTTCACCTGTTCCATTGTTCATACTTCTGAAAAAATCATACGGAGCCGGATGTTTGAACGCCCAGTTTTTAACATAATTTCTAAAAGCATAATCAAACCGATCATCTCCAATTATATAATCTCTTAAAAGAACCAAACCGAAAGCAGTTTTAAAATATTCCAACGGATGAAGTGCCTCCCAGGAAATATTATCAGCATACATTTCAACCGGAGGTAAGGAATCATTTAAGAAATAGGGAATAATTTCACGGGCAGGATTTCCACCTTTCGGTGCATATTCGCCATCTCTTTTAGGTTCGTATTCACCATTATTAAAATCTTTGTAAGAAAGTATATCAATAAAAGTATTGAATCCTTCATCCATCCAGGCATGCTCTCTTTCATTTGAACCGACAATCATCGGGAACCAATTGTGCCCGATTTCGTGATTTATAACCATCCATAAAACTTTTGTTGTAGCCTTATACCAGCAAAAAATAATTGCAGGATATTCCATTCCACCAACTGGTCCACCCACATTTACAGCATTCGGATAAGGATATTCGAACCAATTTTCTGAGAAAATTTCATTACTGTTTTTCAAATATTCTGTTGCTCTGCTCCAGGCTGTATCTCCCTCACTCTCAACAGGTTAATCCGACTGCGCAAGACAGGGCTTGCCGCTTAGCAAATTTACTTTTGCCGCATCCCATATAAATGCTTTTGAGCTTGCCCAGGAAACATCTCTTGCATTGTGAATCTTAAAATGCCAGGTTAATCTTCCCTTATTCGATGGTCTGGTTTCATTTTTACCAACTTCTGATGCAGAAATAATGTGAACAGTTTTATCACTTTCCCGTGCTTTATTAAGCTGTTCTAGTTCTTTCTTTGTTAAGACTTCATCAGGATTAACAAGTTCACCGGACGCAGCTACAATTTGATCTGACGGAACATTAATACTAAAATCATAATCTGAATAATCATAATAGAATTCCCCGGTTCCTAAAAAAGGAAGGGTGTTCCATCCTCTTAAATCATCATATACTGCCATATGCGGATACCACTGAGCAACATCATAAATAACACCGTTCTTAGAATTCATCCAGCCTGACCGGGCAATATTTTGCGGTGGGATTTCAAAAGAATAATCTATATGAATTTCAATTGTACCACCTTTTGATTTTAAAGGTTCGTCCAATCTTATCTGCATTCTTGTATCAGTTATTATATAATTTGCAGGGATCAATTTTCCGTTTTCAAAAATCGAAACAGTTTTTATTTCTAGTCCACCATTGAACTCTTCTTTATCAGAAACATTTGGTGCTGAAATCATTCTTGAACGTGAATCACTTTTAAATCTATTCTGATCTAAGTACAACCATAAATAATCGAGATTGTTAGGACTATTATTGATGTAAGTTATAACTTCATTTCCACTTATGGTTTTATCGACTTCGTTCAGTTTCACATTAATCTTATAGT
>CAZUOC010000041.1:5348-9515 GCA_964622335.1 uncultured Ignavibacteriaceae bacterium | reverse complement strand
AATTGGTTTGGATTCCATGGTGTCTCGTTAAGATTCGAAATTAAGGTCCCGAAAAGGTTTAATAACAGAGTATCTACCAGTGGTGGTGACATTAAACTTTCCGATGTAACCGGGAAGATGCATCTGAAAACGTCAGGCGGAGATTTGTTGATTAAGAATACTGATGGAGATTTAAAAGCATCTACCTCAGGCGGGGATATTGTTTTGGATCAAAACAAGGGAGAACTCTCTGTTACAACCTCAGGCGGAGATATTAACGCAAAAAATTTTGATGGAAATTTATATGCATCTACTTCGGGTGGTGATATTAGACTGAAAGGGACGAACTCAAAAATTCATGCTGAAACATCCGGTGGCGATATTGATTTGGAATACTGGGGTGTAAATAAAGGAATAGACCTGTCAACCTCCGGTGGTGATATTTATATTAAATTACCTTCTGATTTTAGTGCGTCGGTCCGGCTCGTTACATCGGGCGGCGAAGTTTCAACTGATATTGGAGTAAATAATGTAAGGAAAATGTCTTCCCATAAACTCGAAGGCACACTAAATAAAGGCGGTTCTCCTTTGAATGCAACTACTTCCGGCGGGGACATCGTTGTAAGAAAATTGTAATTTCTTTCTGCAGTAGGGACACTCAATTGAGTGTCCCCTCAGCCTTCCTTGCAATAAATATACTTCTTTAATAGTTTGCATGAAAACTTTTCTTTTATATGAAAGAACAACTCATTTACAATTTCTTTGATGATGACGAATTCCTGAGGATCTCTAATAAGATCAAAGAGACTGAAAAGAAAACAGCCGGGGAAATTAGCGTCAGTATAAAAGAGAAAAGATCATTTTCTCAGAGGAAAAAAACTTTAAGACAACTCGCTGAAGATGAATTTAACAGGCTTGGAATAGCAAAAACACGCGACAGCACAGGTATTCTCTTTTTTCTGGTACTTGAGGATAGGCAATTTTATATTCTTGCCGATAAAAGCATAAATGAAAAAGTCTCTCCGGATACCTGGGATAAAATCAAAGATGAAATGCAGGAAAGATTCTTAAAAGGAGAATTCTGTAAAGGCGTTTTGTTCGGGATCGAAGAGGCAGGAAAAATATTGAGTACTCATTTTCCGATCAAACCTGATGATACTAACGAATTATCAAACCGCGTTAATATTATTTAATCAACAATATTTTCAATCATTTAAAATGAAAAAAGGCAGCTTCGCGGGCTGCCCTCAATTTCCTATTTTAGTTAAATTAATTAATACTTAAAACATGTGAACGAAGTTTGTCTTCAAGCATTTTCTTAGGAACTGCACCGATTACTGCGTCTACAACTTTTCCATCTTTGAAAATACCGAGAGTTGGAATACTTCTTATTCCATATTTTATTGCAACATTCTGATTGTCATCAGTATTTAACTTTACAACTTTCAGCTTGCCTTGGTATTCAGAAGCTATTTCATCAATAACGGGAGCTATCATTTTACAGGGTCCGCACCATGGCGCCCAAAAATCAACAAGAACAGGTATCTCAGATTTTATAACTTCCTGATCGAAATTGGAATCTGTTCCTTCAACTGTGTTTTTCATATTTTCCATCCTATCTATAAAATTTAACATTGAGTATGATGTGTTAAAAAAATAAACGATTCAAATTTAATATTTTTTTAGCTATAATTCCGTTTGTATGACTTTTTCATAATATTCTTTAAAGCTTTTTATGGAATTAAATATCGCTTCGGCAATATTTTTCTGACCTTTGCTGCTCTTAAGATAATTTGCATCTTTTTTATTTGATAAAAAGCCTGTTTCAATCAATACGCTCGGCATCGCAGCTCCAACCAAAACGTAAAAACCTGCTTGTTTAACTCCCCGTGATGAAACCGGAAGATCGGCACTCATTTGTTTGTTTAAAATATCAGAAAACTTCTCGGAGTATTTCATATAAGCAGAATGAGCCATCGTTACAAGAATAAAATTTTCATCGGTAAGTTTTTCATATCTTTTAGGATTCTCTTCATATTCGATCACACTATTTTCGCGCTCGGCTATAGCGATCGCTTCTTTTGTTCTGCCGGGGCGAAGCAGGTAAACTTCATATCCTTCGGCATTAGTCGGTTTGTGGGGAGTTGAGTTACAATGAACCGAAATGAAAAGCTTTCCGTCTTCTTCGTTTGCAATTTTACCTCTTTTGTATAATTCTACAAAAGTATCATTCTTCCTTGTATAAACAACTTTAACTTCCTTCATTTCCTTTTCAATCAGCTTACCGAGCCGAAGAACAACTCCGAGATTTACATCTTTTTCCTTTACTCCGCCAACACCGATTGCACCGGCATCTTTACCGCCATGACCAGCATCTAGGACAATTACATCAAAACCCCATTTGGATTTATTCTTTTCACGTTCTTCGTTCCTTGCAAATATTTTATTATGAATAGTAATTAAAATATCATTGCTACCTTCTGCATTAAGAACTTCGTTTGTCGTATATTCATTACTAAGCGTAAATCTGATTTCAATATCGTTTCCAACATTCCGTGCATTAATTTCACTTACCAAACCTTTCCCATACTTACGTGTTAAATTCACGGCATCGGCTTTTACATTTCTAAAAATTATAGTAAGAACGTTATTCTTGTATGAACTTGTATAAGTCGCAATTCTTTTTTTAGATTTAACTCTTACCAAAGTACCGTTTACTTTATCTTCTACACTTATTCCTGTAATACCAACTCTTGTTTCACTTGTTTTGGGAATAATCTTACCTTTAAAAACAATTTTGTCCGGTTTTTCATAAACGACGTTATTGCCCGATGCTTTTATCAGGTAACTAATAGAATAAAGAAGGGGAACATAAATCTGAGCATCAATATAATATGTCGAAGTCGGGAGCTGGTAAGTTTCAGATTTATTGTTGTCCCTGGAAGTTAAAACAATGAAAGGATTCTTTGCGGTGATTTTGAGATTATAATTGTCGAATTTTAATTCTACTTTATGTGTTTCTTCGTTGTAATAATAATTTACTGAGATTGCTTCGGCAAAATGAATCAAAGAAAAATAAAGTGTCCCTTGTCTTTCATAAACAGGAATATATTTTGTCCCCGCCGAAGTAACAATGGCAAGCCTGTCTGAAGTCTGGGAAAATACAAGACCTGCAGCACATAAAAAAATAAGAAAAGAAAACTTTAATTTCATCAAATCTAAATTAACTAAACAACCTTATCCGATAAAGGGGAACATAAAACCGCTTTTATTTTTATATTCCCTGAAATTTTCTTTGAAATGTTTTTCGAGGAGTTTTTCTTCGAGCAAAGCTCTCATTATTAAAAAGGGTATTTCAATAATTGCAAAAATTATAACAACATAACTTAGAGTTGCTAATGCACCCCCGATATCAAGAAGAATTTGTGATAAATATTGCGGATGTCTTATAAAACCATACGGACCTGCTTTAACAAGTTTATGATCTCTTGTAATCATAATATCCTGTGAATAACTGGAACCGAGGGTTTTATAACACCAGATCTGAATCCATGAAAATATAATATAAACGACAAGACCAATTAATCTTGCATCTTCATTTTCAACTTTATATTCAAAAGTTCCGATCTGGAAGACACCTAGAATCAAACCAACTAAAGTAAAAGCAGAAAGGAAAAGAGGCAGCTTTTGCAAATAAGTTTTAGGTTTCTCTTTGGCAACAGTTAGTTTATCCTTTAATCCGCTTTTAGCCCCGGAGAGATTCGCACCGAAAGTAGCAATTAGGTTTAAGCCCACAAAAATATTTATCGGATCCATATCAATAAAAATTTTTCTGTAAATATAGTAAAATTAAAGGTAGATAACTGACGGAATTCTTTATTCAATATTTCGTCCATGTTTTTTCATAATTGATTTCCATTCATCAAGACTTAATTTTTCCGATTCATCGATTAACATTACGGGAATGTCATCTTTAATCTTATATCTCCTTCTTGTGCTTTTATCAGTAGAAACAAGTGTCTCTCCGTCTAAAACAAGATCGGCTTTTGTCTCGGGACAGCATAAAATTTCAAGAAGTTCTTTACTTATCATAAAATCCTCGGTTTTTTGTAAATGTAAAATAAAAACTCCTGAACAAAGCTGCATTAATTTTGAAAATATAAAATTAGGTTTCTCTTTATTACCTGT
>CAZUOC010000041.1:2246-5338 GCA_964622335.1 uncultured Ignavibacteriaceae bacterium | reverse complement strand
AATCCTTCACTTTTTATTACTTTTACAACTAATAACATTTACTGATCAGTTATTAAAATTATGATTTCAGACAAACTAATGGCTTCGCCCGGTAAAAAAATGGACTTATCAAAAGTCTCTACATCCGGTACACTTAACTTTAAATCCAAATCGGAAACATCAAGTCTTTTGAAAAAGAATATTAAAAAAATGTTTGAACTGCAGGGAAAACTTTATGCCCAGAATGAATATGCCGTTCTAATAGTTTTTCAAGCGATGGATGCGGCAGGCAAAGACAGCACAATTAAACACGTGATGTCTGGATTAAATCCACAGGGAACTCAGGTTCATAGTTTTAAGCAACCTTCGGCTGAAGAATTAGACCATGATTATTTGTGGAGAATTCATAAAGCACTTCCGGAAAGAGGCAGAATTGGAATTTTCAATCGTTCTTATTATGAAGAAGTTCTTGTTGTTCGGGTTCATGATCTTATTAAAACACAACATCTTCCTAAAGAGATGAAAACCGATAATATCTGGAAGAAAAGATTCCACCAGATACAGGATTTTGAAAAGTATTTATATGAGAACGGAACTTTAATTTTAAAATTCTTCCTTCATGTTTCTAAGGAAGAACAAAAAAAAAGATTTTTAGAAAGAATTAATGATAAATCAAAAAACTGGAAATTTTCTTCTGCAGATCTTGCAGAAAGAAAATTCTGGGATGAATATCAAAAATGTTACGGAGAAGCAATATCGGCAACAAGTAAAAAGCACGCACCGTGGTTCATAATTCCCGCTGATCATAAATGGTTTATGAGATTTGCGGTTTCACAAATAATAACAGAACATTTGGAAAAACTCGATATCGATTACCCTGAACTTTCCGATGAACAGATCAAAAAATTAAAGGAGTCCAAGAAAATTTTAACGAGTAACAATTAATGTATGATTCACGTGTGGCGTTTATATGTAGGGTTCACTTTGAAAGTGAACCCTACATTTGTAAAATAGGTTCTGATTATTTAAACAATTCTTTTATCTTTTCAGGTGGTCTTGCCAGGATTGCCTTATCTCCCATTTCAATAATTGGTCTTTGAATAAGGTCAGGATATTTAATCATAAGATCAATTAATTCTTCATTCGAATAGTTTTTGTTTTTTATATCCGGGTCTTTATAAGTTTTTTCTTTTTTCCTGATAACTTCGGCGGGTTTCATCTTCATCTTTTTTAATAAAGATTTTAGCTTTGTTTTTGAAAAAGGATCTATATAATAGTTCACTTTTTCAAAATCTATTCCTTGTTCTATAAGAGCTTTTGTAACATTTCTACAGGTTGTACAGGCTGGTTTTTCATAAACAGTTATTTTTTGCATTTTATTTATAATTACTTTACGGCGTCTTTAACATCAATCTCTGTTAATACTTTATAAAAATCGGAGGCATTCCTTTCTATAATTTCATCAGCAAGCTGCGAATATGCTAAAGAAGATTTTGCTTTGGGATTAAAAATAATCGATGGCTTATTATGATATGTAGCCTCGGCAATAACTGCATTTTTGGGAATCACCGTTTTTAGCATATAGTTTGGGTACTTGGCGTAAAGATCTTTCTTTGTACTAAAAGAAACTTTTGTATTTGATTCATAATAAGTTAATAAAATTCCTTCTACTGCAAGATGCTGGTTATAATTTCTTCTTATTGTATCCATGTGCAATAATATCTTATCAACAGCATCCATCGAAAATTTTCCCGACATAACAGGAATGAGAACAGAGTCAACGGCAATTAAAGCATCGGTGGTTAATCCTACAAGATAAGGAGGACAATCGATTATAATAAAATCAAAAACAGTTGATTCCGGTCTGAGTATATTTCTTAACAGAGACTGGTTACTTGCAAGTTTGGAAAGCCTTACTTCATCTTTGTAATTGAGATTTTTTAAAGGGATTACACTTAGGTTTTCCTGCTCTGTTTTATGAATTACCTGGCTAACTGATTTTGAATAGTTGAAAACATCGAAAATGTCCCCAACTATATTATCCTTAACATAGTTAAGCGATGACGAACACGAACCAGCAGGATCAAGATCAATTAACAGTGTTTTCTTCTTTTTAAGTGCGAAAGCAAAAGAAAGATTAACAGCAGTGGTTGTCTTACCTACTCCTCCCTTCGGCAGGGCGACAGCGATAATTTTACCCATTCAGCAATCTTAAGTAAGTCAGTACAATATTTAGAGCGGCATTAAAATAAAAATTTCTGTGGTGATAGTGAATAGTTTTAGCGTTACTTCTATATTATTTTTTTAATTAATAACTGTTGCTAAATGATACATCTTCTTTCTTCTAAAAACCAAAATTTATATATTCAATTACCACATAACTAAACTTTAATGAAAACATATAATTATCTTCTTAATACAATCAACTCAAAAGGAGCGGCTTATCTAGTTCTTCTTGACCCTGATAAAATTAATGTGGATCGCCTGCCGGAATTTGTAAAATATTGCGAAAGAGCAGGTGTTGACGGATTTTTAATCGGGGGAAGTTTGATGCTAAATAACAACTTTGAACTCTTCATTAAAAAAGTAAAGCAAAGTACAAAAGTTCCTGCAATAATTTTCCCGGGAAGTGTACAGCAAGTATCTGGTGAGGCAGATGCGATCCTTTATCTTTCAGTTGTAAGTGGAAGAAATCCCGAAAACCTGATAGGCAAGCATGTTATCGCGGCTCCTTTAATAAAGGAAGTCGGTATTGAACCAATTGCTACCGGCTACATATTGATAGAATCAGGAGTTACAACAACCGCACAGTATATGAGTGGAAGTTTGCCGATACCCAGAAATAAGCCCGAAATAGCAGCAGCAACCGCTTTAGCAGCCGAGTATCTTGGAATGAAATTTATTTATCTTGAAGCTGGTTCGGGAGCTGAAAATACAGTGCCGGATGAAATGATAAAAAAAGTCGCATCATTTTGTTCTATTCCGGTTATAGTTGGCGGCGGAATAAAAACTCCAATTGTTGCAAGACAGAAAATTGAAAATGGTGCCAGAATAATTGTTACAGGCAATTTTTTTGAGAATGAAAGCAATTGGGATATGATAAAAGATTTTGC
>CAZUOC010000041.1:0-2146 GCA_964622335.1 uncultured Ignavibacteriaceae bacterium | reverse complement strand
ACACTTGGATAAAAAGAAATTCATTGCAGATTCACTCACCGAAAGTTCTGAAACAAAATTAAAAATAGTTTCAGAATGTTCCGGTGATATCATTTCTGCTGCTGATTTAATAGTTAATGCATTTAAGAATGGTAACAAACTTCTTCTTTGTGGAAACGGCGGCAGCGCAGCAGATTGCCAGCACATTGCTGCCGAACTTATTATTAGACTGAGTCATAAAATTAAACGTCCTGCTTTGCCTGCAATTGCACTTACAACAGACACTTCTTTTTTAACAGCAGGGGGAAATGATATCGGTTTCGAAAATGTTTTTGCAAGGGGTGTAGAAGGACTAGGAAATAAAGGTGATGTTCTGCTGGGAATTTCTACAAGCGGCAATTCTGTAAATATTATTAAAGCAATTGAAATGGCAAAATCAAAAGGAATGAAAACCATCGCTTTTCTTGGTGGCAACGGCGGCAAAATTAAACCAATCATTGACCAGTCAATTGTAATTCCTTCAGAAAATGTCCAGAGAATCCAGGAAGGACACATTACTGTTGCCCATATTATTTGTGAGATTGTAGAAGAAGAGTTGTTCGGATAGATTGTCATTCCGCACTTGATGCGGAATCTTCAGTATTTATAGAGATACCGGATCAAGTCCGGTATGACACAATATCAAAAATTACTTTCCCTCCAGCTTATCCTATCCCCCTCTTTAATATTATGCCTGTCGGAAAATCCCGCATCTACTTCAATAACATACATAGCGGGTTTTGTAGATGGATAAGACTGGTCGGACAAGATTTTTGTGTTTTTGTGGATGGTAACAATTTCTTTCTGTGCATTTACAAATATCATATCTAAAGAAATTAAACAATTACGCATCCAGAATGACTGCATTTTCTCCTCAGGAAAAATAAAAAGCATTCCCTGGTTCTCTTCCATACTTTTTCTCTTCATCAAGCCAAGTCCTCTTTCATATTCAGTATTAGCAATTTCAATATCTATAGTGGCTTCCTTAACACTATCTGCTGAATAAAAAGTTAATTCGCCTTCCTTCTTAAAATGATATTCATCATTATAATTGCGTTTCTTTAATAAATCCGGAAAAGCGAGAAAAATTATTAATGCCAGGACGGCAATTACAGCTATAACCTGGTAAAGAGGTTTTATTCCAGCTTTGCCTTGCTTTGATTTTTTAATATGCCTGATTGGTTTCTTTTTAGCCACTGAATTTTTTCCGTAACTTTAGTTTTAATAATAACTGTTTCATAAAATTAGTTCTCTAAATTACAAATTTTTTTAAGATTTTGAATGATTGCTTTGGGGTCATTCTGAGGAACGAAGTGACGAAGAATCTTCTTAAAAATTAGACTCTTCGCTTCGCTCAGAGTGACAAACTCATCATTAAATACGGACTTTTTAATGAACGAAACAAAATTTCTTGAAAGAGAAAAAATAGAACTGAATGAAACACAAACAAAAATGCTTATAAGCGGCTGGGGAAAAGAAGTTTATGAAAGCACAATTGTTGAAAAAATAGCTTATTTATCAGACAACCTTAAAGTGAAAGGATACATTGCTTATCCCTGCTTGCCGAAGCTTCAGCGCAGGCAGGCGAAAGATAATGAAGGAAATAAATTTCCCTGTATAATTTGGAACAGAGGTGGGTACGAAAACAAGGGTGCTATCGATAGTTTTACAGCAAGAGGTATATATGGACAAATTGCGAGCTGGGGTTATGTTGTTTTTGCTTCTCAATATAGAGGAAATGCCGGCGGCGAAGGAAAAGAAGAACTTGGCGGAAAAGATGTTAATGATATATTAAATCTCATTCCTCTTGCGGAGGAACTTGAATTTGCAGATAAAGAAAAATGGGGAATTGAAGGCTGGAGCCGCGGCGGAATGATGACTTTCCTTACACTCAAACAAAATAAAAATTTCTTATGTGCTGTGCTTGTTGGTGCAATATCAGACTTTAAAATGAATGCAAATAAAAATCCTGATATAAACAAATACTATTCGGAATTAATCGGGGGAGAAAATATTGAGGAAGCAATTAATAAAAGATCCGCAATAACTTTTACTGACCAGCTTCCTAAAATTCCATATCTTATTCTGCACGGTTTAGCAGATAAGGATGTTTCGCCTTTGCAATCTA
>CAZUOC010000040.1:2090-9605 GCA_964622335.1 uncultured Ignavibacteriaceae bacterium | reverse complement strand
TACAAAATCTGGCCGGAAGGTAAGCGGGAAACTTACACTTCAATAATTTATCTCGAACCGTTTAAAAACCTTAACCTTCGTGCTTTTGGATATGATATGTTTTCTGAGCCAGTTCGCCGGAAAGCAATGGAAACAGCGCGTGACTCAGATGAGAGCAAAATATCAGGAAAAATTACACTTGTGCAGGAAACAGGTAAACAAGTACAGGCGGGTTTCCTTATCTATTTACCGGTTTACCGAAAAGGGGCATCGCACAAAACAGTGCAAGAGCGACGCGCAAATATAGTTGGTTGGGTTTATTCCCCTTTCAGAATGGATGATTTTATGGTAGGACTTTTGGGTGAACGAGCCGCAGATCTGCATGTAGAGATTTATGACGGTAATAAAATTTCAAACGAAACAAAGATGTATGATTCCCAAACTCATACTTTAAAGTTCAATCATTTATTAACATTTAATAAAGAGATACAATTTGATGGACACAAATGGAGGGTTATACTAAAATCTACGCCGGAATTAGAATCGAGAATAGGATTTAATTTCTCGATAATTATTCTAATAGCGGGATTAGTTTTAAGTATTCTGCTTGCAGTAATAACGTGGCAGATTGAAAAGAAAAGAATGCTTAAAAAAGTTGCTAATACCGAACGCTTGTATACAGAAAAAGAAATAATGGATAAGAATGAACAACTGGTTAAACTAAATGCAGAAAAAGACAAATTCTTTTCTATTATTGCTCACGATTTGAGGAGCCCATTCAATGGATTTATAGGCCTAACAACACTTATGGCAGATAGAACCCAAGAGTTTTCAAAGACAGATTGTATTGAAAATGGATTATTGTTAAACAAAGCCGCCCTCAATCTTTATAAACTTCTGGAAAATTTGCTGGATTGGGCACAAATACAGAAGGGCTCTATCGACTTTAATCCTAAAGATTCCGATTTATCGAAAATGGTTTCGCAAGGCATAGAAACAATATACCAGCGGGCATTACAAAAAAGGATAAAGATTATTAATGAAATTAATGATACACAAAATGTTTACGCAGATGAAAAGATGATAAACACGGTACTCAGGAACCTTTTATCTAACGCGGTTAAGTTCACAAGAAAAGATGGTAAAATTATTATCAAATCCAAACCATTAGATGACAACACAATTGAAGTTTCTATTGAAGATAACGGCGTGGGAATTCCGGAGAAAGATGTTAAGAGACTGTTCAAGATAGAAGAGAAAGTAAGTTCAAAAGGAACAGAAGGCGAGCCAAGCACAGGCCTCGGCTTACTACTTTGTAAAGAGTTTATCGAGTCGAATAAGGGTGAAATATTGATAGAGTCCGAAACAGGGAAAGGTTCCACGTTCAGTTTTACCTTGCCCTTAAATAAGAAAAAGTAAAAAAATTAATTTTTATAATCAGGTGATTTATGATCAGAATATTAGTTGTAGAAGACGAGCTTATTGTAGCAATGGAACTGAAAAACAGGCTTAGCGATCTGGGGTATTCCGTTTGCGGATCGACTGTATCAGGTGAAGAGGCTATAAAGCTGGCTGCTGAGCAGCATCCCGATATTATTTTAATGGATATAAGTATAAAGGGGGCTTATGATGGCATTCAGGCAGCCGAAATAATAAAAACCGATTTCGACATTCCCATTATTTTTATTACAGCATTTGCTGATCCGCAAACTTTACAACGTGCGAAAATCACAGAACCGTATGGTTACATAATAAAACCATTTGAAGAAAGAGAACTTCATACATCGATAGAGATAGCTGTTTATAAACATAACATAGAGAAAAAGCTTAAAAACAGCGAACGAAAGTTGGCGATAACTCTTAAGAGCATAGGGGACGGCGTAATTGCAGCTGACAAAAATGGAATTGTAAATTATCTGAATCCGGCTGCTGAGAAACTAACCTGTACAGATTTTAATGATGCTGTTGGGAAAAGTATCCTCGATATTTTTCATGTAAGTGGTATTGACACTGAAAATTCTATGAATTCGACTTTAAAAGATTTAATCAATTCCGGATTAACAAAAGATTTTTCAGGAATGGCGACGATGAAATGTAAAAAAGAAACAGAAAGGGAAATAGAAGCTAATGTATCATCTATAATAAACGAAAAAAAAATGATTGAAGGCATAGTGGTATGCTTTCGCGATATTACTGAACGAAAAAAAATGGAGAACGAACTAAAAATTGCTCTGGAAAAAGCGGAAGAATCTAGTAGACTGAAATCATTGTTTTTAAATAATATGAGTCATGAGTTTAGAACTCCAATAGCAGGAATTCTTGGTTCAGCGCAAATAATTAAAGATGAATTTTCTAATGGGGAGAATACCGAAATTGTAGATATGATGATTACCTCTACCGGCAGACTTTTAACAACTTTAGATTCTATACTGCAGTTTTCCAGGCTTGAAGCCGACAAAATCGTAGCGAACATATCCGAAATACATCTTGCTGATACAATAGAAAGACTGGTTCGTAAGTTTAAAAAACCGATCACGCAAAAAGGTCTTGAGCTTAAGCTCAATCTGGATGATAGAAAACTAACGGCGCTTGCTGATGAAAGCTTACTTGTGCTGGCATTAAACAATATAGCTGATAACGCACTCAAGTTTACAGATAATGGTAAAATTACATTTGAAACAGGAACCTCAGACAATAGTAATAAGAAATGGGCAACCATTGGAATATCTGATACCGGTGCTGGAATACCAGTCGAAAAGTTGAATATTATTTTCGAGGAATTCAGGCAGGTCAGCGAGGGTACATCAAGATCACACGATGGAAACGGATTGGGACTTGCAATTACAGAAAAAATTATCGAGCAGATGAATGGATTTATTAAAGTTGAAAGTCAACCGGGTAAGGGTTCTAAATTTACAATTTATTTGCCTTATGTTTTTCCTCACAATGGTAAAAGCGAAAAAACAAAAGAACCGGAACTTAATGAGTCTTTCTCCTAAGATTCTTTATCCTTTCTTTTGATTAAAGTTTCTGAAGACATTCTTATTGTCACGCGAAGCTTGTTGAAGTGTGTCAGTCTACGACATGTTCAGGCTGACAAAATTGTTTTCCTAAGAATTCAGAACTCCGTATGTGTTCAACTCTCCGATAGAACATAATCATTATTATTTATATTTGGTAAATCATTTTATAGAAATAATAATACCAAGGAATGCTTTCCAGATATTTCCAATTAAATAAATTTTCAGAATATAATTTCCCTGTTCTTCGCCGTAATGTCTTACTGCATACAATAGATGGTTCACTCTTTTTATTCGGGATGAGTTTCATTTCCGTTAGTACTGTACTCCCTGTCTTCATTCAGAGAATTGGTGGAAATGCAATCGCGATCGGTTCTGTGTCCGTTCTATGGTACCTGGGATTAAATATGCCCCAGCTTCTTTTTATAAGATTTTTTCATAACAAGAAAAAAATAAAACCAGCTGTTTTAGGTACAGGATTATTGTACCGTTTCCAGTTTCTCATTCTAAGTGCCGTGTGTTTTTTATTCTTAGGGAACATGGATGTTTCTGTTTCGGTTCCTTTAATGTTGTTTCTTATTTTTGTTACAACAACAACAGGAAGTACAACCGGGCCGGTATGGTTTCATTTCTTTTCTAAAACAACACCGGTTAAATTAAGAGGCAGACTTCTTGCACTCAGGTGGATGCTCGGCTCGGCACTCGGTCTAATCGGAGGTTATCTTGTATCGGTTATATTATCATCTGTTTTATACCCTGATAATTTTGCTTTGCTTTTCCTGCTCTCCTTTATTTTTACAATGGTATCATTTTATTTTTTAAATGGGATCGAAGAATCTTCGGAAACGCCTGCCGATAGTAAACAGGTTTCATTAAAAGAAGTAATATCGCAATCGAAAGAAATTTTAAGAAAAAATAAAGATTTCAAAAATTATCTTCTTGCAGATGCATTAATATTAATGTCTCTTACCGCATCTTCATTTTATGCAGTGTATGCAGTCACAAAATTTAATCTGCCCACATCATACGCCGGCGCCTTTACAATTATATTGATGGCGGGACAACTTTTGGGAAATTTTATCTTCGGTTATTTAGCAGATTATTTCGGACATAAAATAAATATCCTCATTCTCGCAGCCTCATCTGCTGCTGCAAGTCTTTGCGCAGTTTTTGCAAATAATATTCTCGCATTCGGAACTGTTTTTTTCTTTACAGGATGTACTCTTGCTCTGCAGGGAATATCGAGATTAGCATTAGTAGTTGAAATGTGCAATGAACCGGAGAGACCGATTTATGTTAGCCTTCTTAACACTGTTACTGCACCCACAATATTGTTCGGCATTTTGGGAGGATTCCTGATAACAATTATCGGCTATGTGCCCGTCTTTTTAATTTATACTTTAATTTCTTTAGCCGCAATTTACTGGCTTCATAAGAAAGTAAATGAACCAAGAAAGTTAAAAATGGGAGAAGTTTAAGCGCTTTGCCAATAAAATCCCCTTTTCCTTCTTATTTCAATTGAATTTTTGCCGTATATTTACTTTATTGAATTAACTTAGTTATGAGAACAAACGGAGTAAAAAATGAAAAATCCATTGATTGAACTTGAAAAATTCGGACAGAGTGTATGGCTCGATAATATCAGCCGCGATATGCTTATAAAAGGAGAATTAAAAAAATTACGCGATGAAAATGGTCTAAAAGGTGTTACTTCAAACCCATCTATATTTCAAAAAGCTATGGCAAAGGGACACGCTTATGATGAAGAGATAAAACAAATCCTTTCCGGTAATCCCGACATAAGTGCAGGCGATCTTTTCGAAACTCTTGCTGTAAAAGATATCCAGGATGCAACCGATGTTTTAAGAACAGTTTATGATAAAACAAACAGTCACGATGGTTTTGTAAGTATAGAAGTTTCACCTGAGCTTGCTTATGATACCGAGGCAACAATTTCTGAAGCAATAAGACTTCACAGAAAAGTCGGCAGACCGAATGTGATGATAAAAATTCCCGCAACCCAGGAAGGTCTTCCAGCAATCCGCAAAATGATTTCCGAAGGAGTATGTATAAATGTAACTCTTATTTTTTCTCCTACAGTTTATGAACAGGTTGTCGATGCTTACATTAGCGGACTCGAAGACAGAGTTAAAAATGGAGAATCAATTAAAAATATTTCTTCAGTTGCAAGCTTCTTTATCAGCAGGATTGATACCGCTGTAGATAAGCAACTCCAGGCAAAAGGGAATAAAAATTTAGAAGGCAAGATTGCGATTGCAAATGCAAAACTTGTATATCAAACGGCTAAAGAATTGTTCGGTTCGGAAAGATTTAAAAAACTTGAAAATGCCGGAGCGAAAAAGCAAAGACTTCTCTGGGCAAGCACAAGCACAAAAAATCCCGAGTATTCAGATGTTCTTTATGTTGAAGAATTAATAGGAAAGGATACAGTAAACACAATTCCTCCTGCTACACTTGAAGCATACAGAGATCACGGTAATCCTGCCGATAGAATTGAAACAGAGCTTGATACAGCAAAAGATCAGATGAAAAAAGTAGCTGATCTCGGTATCGATTTTGAGGCGGTAACGAGAAAACTTACTGATGATGGTGTTGTTCTTTTTGCCGATTCATTTAAAGAATTAATTGGTGCAATAGAAAAGAAAAAGGGAGAAGTACTTCAAACTGTATAAAATTATTTTGTCATTCCCACGAAAGTGGGAATCTATTCGAATTATTAGATTCCCGTTTTCACGGGAATGACAATAGTAATGTTATTCAAATTTTTGACTCGATAATTACATTTGATTCGTTAATATTTGCCAATCCATGATTAAAATTAAAAGAAGAAATTTCATTAAAAGAAGCTTAGCAGTTCTTGTAAGTACTATTTTGTTGCCTCCTTTTTTCTTTAATCGTGTTCAGTCGTTTGGAAAAACAAAACTTGCCGAGGCAGGTACAAAACCGGCTCCCGAATTATGGAAAGATACCGAAATCAATATTGCGTGGATCGGACATTCCACAATGTTAATTAATTTTTACGGAACTATAATTCTTACTGATCCGGTTCTTTTTGAAAGAATAGGATTATATTTTTTGGGCCTGGTGTTCGGGCCAAATCGTTATTCTCTTCCTGCACTTGAATTTGATGAAGTTCCCAAACCTGATCTTGTGTTGCTCTCTCATGCACATATGGATCATATGGATTATAAAACCTTATTAAATCTTACAGATAAATTTCCAGGAGAAATTGACTGCATTACAGCTTACAACACAAGTGATGTTGTTGCTGATCTTGAATGGAAATCCTTAAGTGAACTCGATTGGGAAGATGAAAAAGAATTATTAGGAATAAAGTTCAAAGCTCTTGAGGTAAAACACTTCGGGTGGAGATTCCCTTGGGAAAAGGATCGTTCTAAAGGATATATGATCGATGGAAGAAGTTACAATGCTTACCTTCTTGAAAAGAACGGGAAAAGAATTCTTTTCGGGGGAGATATGGCTTATTCCGATAAGCTGGTTGGTGTAATGGATGAACCCATTGATATTGCTATGATGCCTATCGGGGCGTACAATCCCTGGCGACATAATCACTGCAACCCCGAAGAAGCTTTGATAATGGCATCAGAGCAAATAGGAGCGAAATATTTTATTCCCATGCACTGCAATACTTTTAAGCAAGGAGTTGAGCCAATTGATGAACCTCTTACCTGGCTCAATAATTTTTATGAAAAATATAATATTAAAGTAGGATTAAATAATATCGGTTCTACATTTACACATTCCTGAATTATGACAACAAAAGATTTAATTGATAGTTTTCTGGATGTTACCGTAAAGGTATATGAACAGACTAAAAGATTTCTAAAACTCTCTCCCGAACAGCTTAACTGGAGACCCTCAGAAAATCAGTGGAGTATAGGCGAATGTTTTGAACATTTGATGAGAACAAACAACAAGTATATTCCTTATTATCAGAAATTTGTTTTTACGGGTATTAAAAATAAACCTGTACCATTCACTCATACTTTGGTGGGGAAAATGGTTATGAACTCTATGAAACCGGAAAATAAAAGGAAAGCCAAAACCCCCTCTTCATTCAATCCAATAGGCAGCCTTGTTAAGGAAAGTATTGTTAATGATTTTCTTCTTCAGAATAATGAAATAATTGATTTGGTTTCGAGGATAGATATGTTAAAGTTGAAAGAAAAAATCACCTCACCTTTTGCAAAGTATGTTAAATATAATGCCGGGGACAGCCTGATGATTATTGCTTATCATAATTTAAGACATCTGCAACAAGTGCAAAACGTTACACAAAGTAACGGATTCCCAGTATCCTGAATTATTTATTTATATTTCACCGCGACCGTTTATCAATTACTAATTGACATGCATACCTATTTAAAGTAATTTTTGTTTGTATGATCAAAAGACTGAAAATATTGCTGGTTTCTTTTCCCTTAGAAGGTTATATCTGGACAGTAGCCTTAATATTTTTAGCTCTTATAAATGC
>CAZUOC010000040.1:0-2080 GCA_964622335.1 uncultured Ignavibacteriaceae bacterium | reverse complement strand
CATTTTACATTTTGCCCGTTTCATAATCTTGGAATAGACTTTTGTCCGGGATGCGGACTGGGAAGATCAATACATTATCTTCTGAATTTTGAATTCATAAAATCTTTTCACGCACATCCTTTAGGAGGATTTGCACTCATAATTATTCTTCATAGGATATTTACGCTCATGAAAAAAAGCATAAAATATTCGGAAGAAAATCTTTCTTATTAAAAGGAGTTTATTATGCCAAATCTTCTTCAACTTTTGCCAAACGTAGAGAACGAAGAATTAATTTATATACAGGGACTAGTAAAAAACATGAGCGACGAACAAATACGGCAGTTTGCCATAATTTATAGTTCGAGAAGAAAAGATCCCCAAATGATATTGTTACTTACGCTCGTAGGTTTTCTCGGTGTTGCTGGTATCCAGAGATTTATTATTGACCAGATTGGGATGGGCTTGCTCTATGTTTTTACAGGCGGTTTATGTTTAATAGGAACCATAATAGATCTTGTTAATTACAAAAACCTAACATTTGAATTTAATCAGAAAGTTGCACGCCAGGTCGCGGGAATGGTTACTGCTGTCTAAACTGATATTGTTTCATAACAATCTCAAATTTGGAAAGCTGATACTCTTAAGAATTAGCTTTTTATTTTGAATTATTTGTTCTTTAGATATAAGTTTTTCATTAACAAAACCTAAAAAAGAAACAATTGGGCTCTTTAAGGACAAACGCATTTCATTAAATCTCTCAATTGTTTACTAAATGGGTTTGCTTACTTATATTTGACTTATGTATCCTCTCCGCAACAACTTGTTAAACGCAAGCTTAATTTCAATAATAATTTTTTCTGCTGCTTCGGAAATTGTGGCACAATCTATTTCCCTCAAAAGTCTCACCGTAGAAAATGGGCTTTCTAATAATAAAGTAAATACAGTAATTCAAGATCAAACCGGATTTATATGGTTCGGCACCGACGATGGATTGAATCGATACGACGGTTACAGTTTCAAAATATTCCGTCACAATCCGGAAGATTCAAATAGCATTTCAGATAATTGTATCTGGACTCTGACAGAGGATAAAAAAGGAAATATTTGGATCGGAACAAAAGCGGGAGTTCTTAACAAATATGATCCCCTATCCGAAAGATTTACACATTGGCAGATTAAATCCGATCTTACAGAAGAAAACAGTTTATGTTCAATATATGAAGATAAAAAAGGAAACATTTGGATCGGATCATACAAAGATGGGCTATATAAATTAAACTTATCAACGAATAAAATAAATCATTGGAGAGCGAATCGAAATGATGCGAAAAGCCTGAGCCATAATTATGTCCAGGATATAACTGAAGATAACAACGGCAACCTGCTTGTTGGTACATACATTGGCCTAAATAGGTTTAATCCCAACCTGCCACAAAACGGGTTTGAGCAATTCTATTATAATCCAAAGAATGAAAATAGTTTAAGCAATAATTTAATTTGGACATTATCAAAATCGTTGCTTGATTCTAATATTATATGGATTGCGACGGCAAATAAATTAACTAAACTTAACACTGCTAATTTTACATTTAAAAGAATAGATATTCCGAATCCAAATAACTTGCAATACGGGACAAGCTCTAATTCAGTAGTTGAAGAAATTATAGCCGGAGAGAAAATTATCTGGGTAGCTTCTTATTCCGGGTTACTCCGGATGAATCTTTCTAATGGTAATACCCACAGGTTTGTTCACGATGAAAATAATTCGCAAAGCCTGATCAGTAATCAAATTAATAAAATAATTAAAGATCGAACCGGTGTTTTGTGGATAGTTACCGAAAATGGAGTTAACTATAGCACTCCGAAATCAACTTTGTTTAATTCAATAGCTTCCGGGAGTACCGATTTTAATTTCATATCAACACTGAAGAAAAAAAATATTACAGCAATTTGTAAGTATGGAGATGAAAAAATTTGGATTGGGACAACGAACGGTTTGTATTTATTAATGAATATTAAAAGTAAATCTCAGCTAAAAAAAACAATTGAGTTTGAAGGCTATCATATCTGGTCTCTTGCATCAACTGATGAAAATAAG
>CAZUOC010000039.1:5955-9613 GCA_964622335.1 uncultured Ignavibacteriaceae bacterium | reverse complement strand
GTTTAGATTCCCAGGGTTCGATTTTGCCGGGAATTAAGTTAAATAAAGGATGCAATTCCGGGACATCCGTTTTTTTTATTTGTGTATATTTTCTTCTATCTCTTTTCCATAGTTTTCTTTTAAGATGGAGATTTTCATAATTGACCTGATCAAGTGTTACTTTAATTTTAAGACTTGTTCGTGTCTTTCCGACTTTCCTTTTATCAAATGAATAACCCCGGTTAAGAGATTCTTTATGTAGCTCAAGGAGATATTCATTAATTGCTCCTAAAGGATTCGGGTGAGAACGGAACCTGTGAAGTTGTGGATGAAATTTATATCTCTTGGTTTTATTGGAAAGGACAGCTTTTGCAAGAAGGCTTTCGCGCCAGCAGGCTATCAAACCTTTTGTATCAAGATATTTAGGATGAATACTCCAGAGACGCAATTGAGTTCTTTGTTAGTTATTTGCTTTAAAAATATGACTACTTAGGAGTCAATATAAACTTTGGTGAATTGTTTTTTTTGAATCCCGAAGGGATAAAATATTTATAGAAAAAATAAATAAACAGAAAAACAAAACCCCGTAGGGGTGATATTATGATTTCCTAGGGTTCTTGTGATAGCAAATGTTTTAGTTAGTTTTCCTTTACCCAAATCGTTCAGTCACGAAGGTTCGTGACTACCCGAAAAGGATTGATCTGGAAATTTTTTTTATTCCTTTGGAACTTTTATAAGCCTGAAAGAGAAATAAAGAAGGTTTAACAAAATGCCGAGCAAAATCGTTAATGCCCAAGTTTTTGGATATGCAAATGGATTAATAAATCTGTGTGTAATATCAGAGAATAGAGGCGCAGGACTGGTAACAACGTCCCACGAATTCCATCTTAAAAATCTGCCGAGATAAATTCCAAATCCACTTAAGAACAGATAAAGAATTGTAAGAAGTATTACTTTACCTTTAGTTAAAAACCCGCTTAATATCTTCTCGATATCCAGCAGACTTATGAAACCGAATAATAAACCAGTCAGCGCAAATGATAATATTAAAACTAAATCGAACCAAACTGGGGCAGTAGAACTATGACCAAGATGATAAAGATCGGTTAAAATGTACGGTGAATTAGGGAAGAACAATATCCATGTTACCATAAGGAGCGGCAATAAGATTTTATTTTTCCGAAGGTTTCCCAATATGATAACTGAACTAAGAACCCAGGGAATAAATGCGAGGAAAAGATTCCAATTAAGGGAAATAAATTCTAAGCTGCCAGTGTAAAAAATTCTGAAAAGAGATAAACTAACACTAAACAAGCTCAATAAAGACAATAGTATCGTTATTTTAAATCGTTCGGATTCTATGCGTTTTCTAATCATTTCTTTCATTTTTAGTCTTGCTGGTTTAGATAATAATGTTAAAGATAAGTTCCGTAAAGGTATAGTTGTTTTATGTTATTTGCTATCTCAAAATATTTCCTACATATTCTGTACCGAATCTACAAGATTGCTACATTTTACAATCATTTTGAGGTTTCTACGGAACCTGCGGTACTAACTCAACTTCTCTTGTTTTAATTTTTAAAGTTGCAGATTTCAGTCCCGGCGAAGATGCAGTCAATGTAATTTCACCTGCTTCTTTTGTTGATTGAACTATAACCTGGGCTAATCCACTAAATACTTTGCGTTTCCATTGTTCAACAGGATAAATAACCTGAACTAATCCGGGATCAGTATTTGGTTCATCCCATTGATTTTTTTTTCTGAATCTTTGTCCTGTAACAGCATAATCATTTTTTCCGGATTTAATAATATTATGATCAAGCTGCCACGCCTGGTTTGGATCATCTCTTACAATATTAGACGAGATCAAATGTCCATTCACATAAATGAATTGGTTTTCAACTATGCTTTTTGTAAAAAGATTAACTACTGATTCATCTGTAATCTCTGGAAGTTCAAATGTACCACGAACTACGATTAACGAATCTGTATAAACCTGCCAATCATCACTTTGAGTTGTAAAAGCCGGGGACCAATTTGAATCGTCATACCCTGCAGCTACTTCGGGGCGATTATTTAAATCATTTACCGGAAACTCCTTTAGATTTTTAATCTTTGCTCTTTTTATCGTTTTAAAAAATCTTTCAGCTTTGTGACTGCTTGGATCGCCATTACCAACGCCAATAATTTTTCCCGGTCCATCGATTTTAAAATTAATTTCATTTTTTGCAATTGGAACATTTAATCCTTTATCATCATTTACCTGAACAGTAATTATAGAAACATCCTCACTATCAGCATTGATAATATTTTTGTCAGCAGTCATTTGAACGGTTTTTTCTTCACCTGTTGTTTCAACTTTACTTGAAATAATCTCTTTACCATTCTTATAACCTTTAGCTGATAATATTCCCGGTTCATAATTTACATCCCACTGAAGATATTCATTAATAGGCATAATCTTTTTACCAAGGCTTTTATTATTTAGGAATAACTCGATCTTTTCGCAATTGCTGAAGACGGTAACTTTTATTTCTTTACTTTCACTTCCTTTCCAGTTCCAATGAGGCATTATATGAAGAACCGGTTCCTGAGCCCACCACGATTTGAGATAATAGAAAATATCTTTTGGAAATCCACATAAATCTACAATTCCCGATTGGTTAATTACGGCAGGCCAATTATACGGATTCGACTCTCCACGATAATCAAAACCTGTCCAGAAAAATAATCCTGCAAGGAAAGGACGGGCAGCATAAAACTTCCAGCCATGCTCAGTTACAAATCTGCCGTCTATCAGGTTTGCCGGTTTTGTATGACCGATACTTTCATCGGATACATATATTCCCCGCGTTTGTTTAATATTACTTTCTTCCGTACCTAAACCTGACTGCCATGGAAACCTGGAATGGTGTTCATCAATATCGCCGTGGAAAATATAATTATAACCTATAACCTGTGTTACTGTTCCTATTCCAGTATCCCATCCTCCGCTTGATGCAGCAATTATAGCACGTGATGAATCGAGCTTTAAAACAAAATTCTGCATTGTCTTTGCAATTCTTATTCCTGTTATGTTTCCTTCAATAGCCCATTCTTCATTTCCAAGCGACCATATAACAACTGATGGATGATTACGATCTCTTTTAATTAATGTTTCAAGGCAGCTTAAATGTTCTTCGTTTACTCCCATTAACCGGTTCTCATCAAGGACAAGCATACCAAGTCTATCACAAGCATCAAGAAATTCTGGAGTAGGTGGGTTGTGTGCCGTACGGATAGCATTACTTCCCATTTCTTTTAATTGCTTGATACGGAATTCCTGCAAGGCATCCGGAATTGCTGTCCCTACTCCAGCATGATCCTGGTGATTGTTTGTGCCTTTAATCTCTACTCTTTTTCCGTTTAGAAAAAATCCTTCATTAGGATCGATCCGCACTGTTCGTATTCCAAATGTTGTTTCGTAAGTGTCAACTATTTTCCTTCCGGAACGAATTACAGTTTTTAATTTATGTAAATAAGGGGTTTCGACCGACCATAAATGTGGGTTTGTTACATTATAAAGGCTTGAAAATTCTTTTTCCTCGTCCGCGTTAAGCACTAATTTTTTATCCGATCCCGAAGCGATGGTTTTTCCATCAGCATCAACAATTGTTTCTTCAATATCAAATACTGATTG
>CAZUOC010000039.1:0-5945 GCA_964622335.1 uncultured Ignavibacteriaceae bacterium | reverse complement strand
AATTTGTTCCAAAATACCCATGAATAACCTGTAATAATATCAGCAGAATTTCCTTCTTTTAAATCTGTTGTTACAAAAGTACCATAACGTGCAACATGCAAAGGCGATGTTTTAGTTAACCAAACATGCCTATAGATTCCTGCACCTTCGTAGAACCAGCCTTCTTCCATCGTTGCATCTACACGAACGGCAACTGTATTATTTTCACCATATTTTAGATAATCGGTAATGTTATAACTAAAACTTGTGTAGCCACTGTGTTCGGTTCCAAGATAAAAGCCGTTAACCCAAACAATTGAATTACGGTGAACACCATCAAATTCAATTGAGATACGTTTCCCCAGATCAGATTTTGGTATAAAAAATTTTTTACGGTACCAGCCAACACTATTCTGGGGGAAGTTTCTGCCGATTGCTTTATAACCATGACTGTGTCCACCTATTGAATCAAAAGGAAGTTCGACACACCAATCGTGAGGCAAATTCAAGACTCTCCATGCCCTATCATCAAAATTCGCGGATGCTGCACCGTCACCATAACCAGCTTTTGCAAAATAAGAGAAATAGCCGCTTCCATTATCAAAATCCTGTTTTGTATCATAAGCATGTCCTAATGCAAATCGCCACCCGAAATCCATTAGCAAATGTTCGCGTGGAGTTTTTTGCTCAGTAATTTTCTGGTTTTGTGCGCTACAATTATTTGTTAAAATAATTGTGAAAAAAAAGATGAGTATTGTCAGGTTAGTAGTAATTAATTTTTTCATTTATAGTATATCTTTGTTTAATAGGAATGGTAAATGTTCTTTCATCTCACTGTTGATCGAAATGAAAATTTTAGATAAAAAATATCAAAAAAAATTGCGTATTTAATACGCCAGTGTTTAGTTTAATATTTAAATTTAATTATTTTTGCAGATAAATTTTTAAACGAAAGTTTGCTTAAAATACTTCTCCGTAAAATCCCTCGAGGTAAAACGTGAAAAAGAGCCTAATAATTATTCTTGTCCTTTTATTTAGTACAGCTATTCCTGCACAGGATGTTATTATTAAAGAGACGAAAGAAGAACATGATGCGAGAATGCAATGGTGGCGCGAATCACGATTTGGTTTATTCATTCACTGGGGAATTTATTCTGTCCCCGCAGGTGATTGGAACGGTAATACAACTTATGCTGAATGGATTCGTAACCAGGCAGAGATCCCACTTGATACTTATGATAAATTTGTTGAGCAATTTAATCCTGTAAAATTTGATGCTGATGAATGGGTTCGTACTGCAAAAGGTGCAGGAATGAAATACATTGTTATAACTTCAAAACATCATGATGGTTTCTGTATGTTCGATTCAAAGTATACTGATTTTGATATTATGTCTACGCCTTTCAAGAAAGATGTTTTAAAAGAACTTTCCAAAGCATGCAAAAAAGGGGGGATAAAACTATGTTTCTATTATTCAATAATGGATTGGCATCATCCGGATTATTTACCAAGAAGAGGTTGGGAAAAAAACAGGTCGACTAAAGGAGCCGATTTTGAACGTTATGTCCAATATATGAAAAACCAGTTAAAAGAGTTAGTAACGAATTACGGAGATATAGGTGTTCTCTGGTTTGATGGCGAATGGGAAAATACATGGAATGAAAAACGGGGCATCAACCTTTATAATTATGTTCGCAGCTTACGATCAGATATAATAATTAATAATCGTGTTGATCCTAACCGTGGAGGATTGACAGGGTTTTCGCCGGATGGTGTTACAATAGGTGATTTCGGAACACCGGAACAACAAATTCCATCCACTGGTTTACCCGGTGTCGATTGGGAATCCTGCATGACAATGAATGATCATTGGGGATATAATAAAAATGATAAGAATTTTAAATCTGCTAAATCAATTATTCAAATGCTGGCTGATATTTCATCAAAAGGCGGTAATTATCTTTTGAATGTAGGACCAACTTCTAAAGGAATTTTTCCTCCGGAAAGCACTGAAATACTTGGTGAAGTTGGAAAATGGATGAAGGTTAATAGCGAATCAATTTACGGAACTACTGCAGGTCCTTTTAGACAATTAATCTGGGGAAGGTGTACACAAAAAAATATTGGAAGTAATACAAGATTATATTTACATGTTTTCGATTGGCCTGAAGATGGTAAACTAATTGTGCCCGGAATTTTTTCAGAGGCAATTCGTTCTTACCTTTTAGCTGATGAAAACAAAACAAATCTTAAAGTAGAACGCAACGAAGACGCTTTAATAATTTCTGTTCCTTTAAAGGCTCCTGATGAAAATAATAGTATTGTAGTTCTGGATGTTGCCGGGAAAGTAGATGTAAATAATCCACCAACATTTGAAGCAGTTGAAAGAATATTTATTAAGGATCTTGATGTTAGCATAAAAACTGATCGGCAGAATGTTGATTTAAGATATACGGTTGATGGAAGTATTCCCACAAATGAATCACCTCTGGTAAGGGGACCTATAAATTTAAATAAAACTACCATATTAACTGCAAGATGTTTCCGTAAAGGAAAACCAGTAAGCGGACCGGCTAAAGATACTTTTACAAAAGTAATTCCTGATGATGCCATACAAATTGATAATGCAGAGAATGGAATCATATATAAATATTTTGAGGGGAAATGGGAAAAAATCCCTGACTTCAGTATGCTGCAGCCTGTTGAAGGAGGAATTATTAAAAATATTTCCCTCGAAAAAAAGAAATCACCCGACTATTTCGGATTTGAGTTTTCAGGGTTTATCCGAATTCCTGAAGATGGCGTTTATACTTTTTACACTGCTTCTGATGATGGAAGTGATTTATATATCGATGATAAGATAATTGTAAATAATGATTTTCAACATGGAATTGAAGAAAAGAAGGGAGTAATAGCTTTAAAGGAGGGTTATCATCCATTTAGAGTTTCTTTTTTTGAGTTTGCCGGAGGTGAAGATGTAAAAGTCTATCTTAAGGGACCCGGCATAGAGAAACAAATAATTCTGGATGATCTGCTTTTTCACATTAAGTAAAAATAAAACAGTAGAATTATTTATTTTTTACTTTTAATCTTCCCCTCATCACAGAGCTATCAAGCAAAAAAGCTCTTATTGAAATTGTAGTGATAATTATTATTCCCCCGATGATAGCTATAAAAGAAGGAACTTCTCCATATCCTAAAAAAACCCAGACAGGATTAAGTACGGGCTCTATCATCCCGATTAAAGATGCTTCGATTGCATAAACTCTTTTTAATCCATAACTGAAAATTGCATAGGCTGTTCCTATCTGGAAAATTCCAAGATAAGCAACCATCCATAGATCTGAGAAGCTGACAGGCTTAAGATTAATTATATATGGAATACAAATTAATGCAACAAGAATATTCCCGTAAAAAATAGAACTGAACTGATGTTCAGCTTTGTTCTTTCTCATCCCGATCATAAACGCTGCAAATGCAACTCCCGAAAGAAGAGCAAAAATATTCCCTTCAATGTGCCCGGGAGAAAGTTCTCCCATAAAAAAGAGAACCATTCCTACAAAACAAATTATGATTGTAATTACATTTATTCTTTCGAAACGGGTTTTGTTAATTAGCGGTTCAAAAATTAAAATGTAAATCGGCGCAGTGTATTGAAGAAAAATTGCATTGGCTGCGGTAGTTGTTTTTGTCGCAATAACAAAGAGGATTAATACTCCCGCATAAAAGATCGCATTAATAAAAGTAAAACCATTTGCATGCAAAACTTCTTTCTTAAAAATTACTGCAAAAACAAAGGCAGCAAAAATGCACCTAAAGAAAGACAACTGCATTGCATCCAAAGTAATAAGCTTGATGAACAGACCACCGGTACTCCAAAGTATTGCCGATGCAAAAACTGCAATCAAGCCTTTTTTATGATCCGGAAGATGTTTCATTTAGTTATTTTTTATTTTAGGATTAAAAATAAGAAATGATTCGTAATTTGTTATAGAACACGGGTTTCACTGATAGAACGGATTTTCGCGGATAAAAATCAGTAAGAATCAGTGCTCTATTCAATTTTATAAATATTAATTATCGGGATTTAAGTTTGAGTTATATAATTAGTCCGCCTTTAATTATTAAAAAGCTTTTTAATGATTTTTATTGGAATACTTCTAACGATAAAATTCTTTTAACCTTTGATGACGGACCTACCACTGAAGCAACAGAGTTAATTTTAAATACACTTTTACGAAATAAAGTTAAAGTGGCTTTTTTTTGTGTCGGAAATAATGTTAAGGATCATCATTCGCTTGTAAGACAAATTTTAAGCGAAGGTCATTTAATTGCCAATCATACTTTTAATCATAAAAAATTAAATAGAATAAGTAATACAGAAACAGTAGAAGAAATTGATTCTTTCAATAATATTCTAAAAGAAGAATTTAATTACGATATCAGATATTTTCGCCCGCCTCATGGAAAATTTACAATTTCGACCAAGGGAATTCTCAAAGAAAAAAAAATGAAATGCGTCATGTGGTCTTTGCTAACACAGGATTATAAAAATGATTTTGAAACAGTTAAATTTGCAGTTAGGAATTATTTGAAGAAGAATTCAATAATCGTTTTACACGACAGCATTAAATCAAAAGAGATTATAAAAGACTCAATAAACTTTATAATTGAAGAAGCAACTAAAAAAGGATTTTCATTTGGAGAACCGACCGAATGTTTGGGATAGCCCGAACCTTCGAGGTTCTCACTTTGTTTTCCAGATCACTAACCTCGAAGGTTAACTGAGAAATGTTTGAAGCACTCTTCCTAATATTTGTCGGATTATATTTTATTCAGTCCGTTATTTTTATGATTGGTACGAGTAAAAAATTTCCCCGGATAAGTGAGCCAAAGTTCCCGACTGTATCAGTTATTGTTGCAGCAAGAAATGAGGAAGAGAATATTCGTCGCTGTTTAATTTCACTCGAAAGACAAATCTATCCTGATGGGAAGCTCGAAATAATTATTGTTGATGATCATTCAAACGATTCAACAGGAAAAATAATTGATGAGTTTATTGCCGGAAAAGACAGATTCAAAAAAATAGTTACACAAAAACAAATTGGTCATCTTAAAGGAAAAACAAACGCTCTTGCAAATGCAATAGAAATTTCACAAGGAGAGGTCATTCTTACAACTGATGCTGATTGCGAAGTTTCTCCTGAATGGGTTTACACAACTGCTTCTTATTATGAAAAGGATGTCGGAATAGTAAATGGCTTTACAACCCAGGAAGCAAACAATTCTTTCGGCGGTATGCAGGCGCTTGATTTTATTTATCTTCTTATTGTTGCTTCCGGAACAATTAATTTTGGCTATCCTATAAGCTGCATCGGCAATAATATGTCGTATCGCAAACAAGCCTATCTCGATGTTGGCGGTTACGAAAATCTTCCCTTCAGTGTTACTGAAGATTCACAATTGCTTAACACAATCAACAAGCTGAGAAAGTATAAAATTATTTATCCTCTTGATGTCAGGGCTTTGGTGAGTTCAATTCCCTGTAAAAATTTTAAGGAATTGTACAGGCAAAAGAAAAGATGGGCAATCGGTGGAATAGATGTTCCTGTAAGGGGTTTTTTTGTGATGGCAACGGGTTTTGTAAGCAATCTTTTCATACTTCTTTCTCCTTTATTTTTCTCGCCTGTATGGCTATATTTGGTTGTATTTAAATTAGCTGCGGATTTTTTTGTTCTTTATCCTGTTCATAAAGTTCTGGGACTTACAAAAAATCTCAAGTATTTTATCGTCTTTGAAATTTACTACATCATTTATGTTTTAATTCTTCCTTTCACTTTGATAAAAAGCAGGAAGGTGGTGTGGAAGAGCAGGAAGTTGTAAAATAAACTAAGGTTGTCATTTGCTTCGCTGTCATTCATTGTCATTTTTATACAAATGACTATTGAATGACCACTTAATGACTA
>CAZUOC010000038.1:0-9703 GCA_964622335.1 uncultured Ignavibacteriaceae bacterium | reverse complement strand
AGGGAATGTGTCCTTTGAAATGCCTGCAGTCAATTTTTATATCAGAAATTTTCACGCAATAAATTGAGATTGTTAATGGATTATTTTATCTCGAAAGCAACCTGTCCAAAATTATTTACTATTCCGATCACTTCATATTTTATATAATAGGATTCAGTAAAGTTTTTAAATGCTAAAAATTCATGGTTAGGAACCCCAAACTCATCAAAAAATATTATATCTCCTTTTTTGAGATAACCTGCCAAGCTTGTCAAAACATACAAAGTAGATGTATATAAATCGGCATCCATATGAATAACTAATTTTTCTTTAAGATACTCTTTGTTTGTATTTAAAAACGAATGTAAAACATCCTGGAAAAGCCCTTTGAGAAATTCTGCACGATTATCATTTACCTGTGGAACGCCTTCTTTCATTTCTCCTTTATCAAAAAAAAGTCCCCATGATTCGGGTAGTCCTTCAAAAGTATCGAAACCGAAGAATTTTGAATCAGAATTTTTACAGTTCTCCAGCCACCATTTAAATGAAACTCCACCGCAAACACCAAATTCAAGATAAGTAAATTTTGAATTGTACAGTTCTTTTTTTTCTGCCAGGTATTTATATAAAGTATATCGCCTCGAATAATCATAAATTGGTACATAAAAATGATTCAAAATGTCTTTTCGATTGTTCTTCCCAATCCACTTACTTAACTCCAAAGTGTTTACCATTAATTTTAACGGACTAACTATAAATCCGAATAATTTATGGGGTCGCAAAAAAAGGATAAATCCTTTTACAAAAGAATTGATCTTAATTAGTTTTTTTCTCATAGAATATGCAAGTTCAAATACAGGATGATTACTCCGTTTTAGCTATAAAACAAATATTCTTTATATTAAAATAAATCTTTGCGAGGCAAAACAAAAATAATTAGTTCTGAAGATATAGTTTTTCGTTTAATTGAAAAAAGATGTGTATAACAGGATGAATCTGCTGGGTTATGATTCAAACAAACAAATGTTAGAGCTAGTATAGAGAATCCGGCTCCTCATCTTCGTATTCGTCCTCTTTTGACATCGTAAACATGGAGCTCATCATATCCTTAAACTGAAGCCCATTTTCTAAACGGTATTTACTCAGCATAGAATATTCTGCCAGCCCGTTGAGAACGAATTCCATCATTAAAAGGTTATCCTTACCATTTATGCCGGGATGATATTTCTTAACGACCTCTTTTAATCCCGGAACATCCGATAAAGTTTTTTCATATTCTTTATCCGGGATTGTGTTGAGAACATCAACGACATTTCCTTTGTTAAACCAGTTTGTTATTGAACTATAAGGACTTGCTTCCTTAGCAGAGCGTTCCTGGGGTGTCTTTTTTACTTTGTCCGGAGAAGGGAAGTATTGCTCAAACAAACTTCTTATCGCTTTGCTGATAAGAATATGAGCAACCTTTGCTGGTCCCTCCTGTTCACCTTCGTAAACTAGCTCAATCTTTCCTGTGATAGCCGGAATTACTCCATAAAGATCTGAGATGCGAAGGTGTGTACAATCTTCATTGTTTAATATCATTCTTCTTTCTGCAGTGCTTATAAGATTTTCATAAGCCGAAATTGTAAGTCTTGCAGATACGCCGCTCTTATGATCGATATATTCACTCCCTCTTGCTTCAAAGGCGATTTGCTCGACAAGATCTTTCATTAATTGATGAATATTAATTTTTTTCTTTTGGTCATCAGTAAATTTTGATTCCTGTTGTGTTATTTCCTGAGAGACAGAAATTGTCTTTGGGTAATGTGTAAGTATCTGGCTATCAATCCTATCTTTTAATGGAGTAACAATCGAACCTCTGTTTGTGTAATCTTCAGGATTAGCAGTAAAAACAAATTGAATATCCAGCGGCAGCCTTACCTTGAATCCTCTTATTTGAATATCGTTTTCCTGGAGAATGTTAAACAACGCTACCTGTATTCTTGCCTGAAGATCTGGTAATTCATTTATAACAAATATAGAGCGATGCGAGCGTGGAATTAATCCAAAATGAATAACTCTTTCGTCAGAGTAATGAAGCCGCTTTAATCGGGTCAACATCACCGATTAAGTCTGCAACGGAAACATCTGGTGTTGCAAGTTTTTCGGCATATCTCTGAGAACGATGATGCCATTCGATTTTTGTATTGTCACCATTTTCTGCAATTAAATCTTTCGAATATTTTGATAATGGATTAAACGGATCGTCATTCAGTTCAGAACCGGCAACAACAGGAATGTACTCATCGAGAAGGTTGATAAGCATTCTTGCAATTTTTGTTTTAGCCTGTCCTCTTAAACCAAGAAGAATAATATTATGTCTTGAAAGAATTGCAGTCTGAATATCCGGAATTACCGTTTCTTCATAACCGATTATACCTTTAAACGGGTACTCATTTTTCTTAAGAAATTTTATGAGATTGTCACGCAGTTCATCTTTGATCGGTTTTGGTTTATAACCTGTTCTTTTTAGTTCACCTAAAGTTGTTATCCGGGTAAAATCCATTTAATAATCCTTTTGTTAGTCATTAGGAATTGGTCATTAGTCATTGACAATTGTCTGACAACCGAATGACTTAGAATGACAAAGTTTACTTTAATCTTTTTCTTCTGTTTCTTACGTAATCTTCAAAAATATATTCACCGAGTCCTGAGAGGCTGCTGTAAAATGCTTTGCCGTTATTTGTCTTTGTAAATTCCCTAACAAACTGTTGAAGATAAGGATCTCTTGCAATCATAAAAGTTGTTATTGAAATGTTTAGCTTCCTGCATCTCGCTGCCTGGTCAAGAGTTTTGTTTACAATTTTTCGATCCAGCCCAAAACTATTCTTATAATATTTCAAACCTTCCTTGAGGCAAGTAGGTTTTCCGTCTGTTATCATAAATATTTGCTTATTCGTGGTTTTTCTTCTTCTAAGAATGTCAACAGATAATTCCAATCCGGCGACTGTATTTGTATGATAGGGACCAACTTCAAGATAAGGAAGATCTTTTATCTCGATTGGCCACGCATCATTACCAAAGGCAATAATATCAAGAGTATCTTTTGGATATTTAGTTGTAATTAGTTCCGATAAAGCCATCGCAACCTTTTTAGCAGGAGTAATCCTATCCTCTCCATAAAGAATCATCGAGTGAGAAATATCTATCATCAATACTGTCGATGTTATGGCTTTATAATCACGTTCATCTATTTCAAGATCACTTTCGGTAAGCCTGAACTCGTCAAGACCATGGTTTATTTGTGCATTCTTGATTGAATCAGTCATATCGATTTGTTCAAGCGAATCACCGAAATTATATTCACGCCTGTCAGATGTTAATTCATCGCCCTGACCCGTAAAAGGTGAATTATGATTTCCTCTCTGCGATTTTTTTAGTTTACCAAAAATTTCTTCTAGTGATTGACGCCTGATACTTTGCTCGCTCTTTGCAGTTATTATAAATCCCGTTCCATTTTCATTCTCTTCTATGTATCCTTTTTCTTTCAAGTCATCAATAAAATTTCCCATACCATAGTTGTCATTAGTCAAACCATACTGTTTATCGAGCTGGTTAAGCCAGTTCAGTGCTTCTGCAACATCGCCTGAAGTTACAATCATTATTTGCATAAATAATTTGAGCAGATCCTCAAATTCCTGCTTGTCCCGCTTTTGCGGGATATATTTTGTAAATCTGGTGCCTAACATATTGGTAATTACCTTGGCATATAATTTATAAGATTTGTTCAGGAATTCAAGACGATTATACGAAGAAATCCGATTTTTATAAAGGGACTATATTCCGCTCAGTTTTTTAAGCATTTCGGCGGCATAACTGTTAAGAGGTTGCAGCCTCAAAGCCTGTCGGAAATTTTTTGTAGCAAGCCCCCTATTACCGTCTTTAAAATATGCATCACCTAATCCGATAAAAACTTCTACAGTTTTTGGGAATTCACGGCTTAACATTCTGAAAAATAGAATTGAATCAGTATACCTTTGAACATTAATAAGATCGTAACCGAATGTAATTTGCTCTTCCAGACTTTTATTATAATCATTAGTGGAGTCAGAAATAATTTCTTTGTACGCAGCGAGTGAAGAATCAATTCCATAGTCTAAAGTTATATTAAGAAGAAAATCGGCGAATGATTTTTCAGGTGTTTTAATCTCTCTTCCAAAATATATAGCTGTAATATCGAAAGCAGGTTCGCCAAGATTTCTATCTCTTATATTAATCAAATGAACGGCGGAAACCTTTTCTGAAGGATAAATTAAAAGCAGGGAAATGAATCCGGTTCCACCTCCCAAATGACTAATATATTTTCTCCCAGATTCGTCAACTCCGAATTCGATACCTAATCCGTAATTCATAGTTTTACCATTTTTTAATTTTGTAGGGACAATCATTGAGTCAAGAGTCGTAAACTTTATTAATTTACCTTTAAGAAGACTACCGGAGAATTTTAAAAGATCTTCGGAAGTTGATAAAAAACCCCCGCCCGGAATTTTAACGGATAAATCAGCAAGGTCAGTGTTCTGAATCTGCCTGTATAGGTTCCTGCCATATCCTTTAGCACGGTTTGGAATGATAGCTTTTTGAACATCGGGATAAGTTGATTTCATATCTGCCGGTTCGAGGATATTCTTTTTTATATAATCAGGAAAAGAAAGCCCGGAAACATTTTCAATAACTGCAGCCAGAAGATTATAGCCTAAAGTTGTATAAAGATATTTTGTCCCGGGCTTATAAACCAGGCTGTCCTTGGCAAGATAATTAACTGCTTCCCGGGTTGACTTGAAAAATTCCTTGCTGTTAAATTCTGCGGGATTTTTATAATCCCTGATGCCTGCTGTATGTGAGAGCAATTGTCTTATAGTAAACTTCCACTTCTTAGCAGGAAATTGAATATACTTTTTTACATCATCATCTAGCTTAATTTTATTTTGTTCAACAAGCTGCATTATTGCAACGGCAGTTATAGTTTTAGATATGGAAGCTATGCTGTAAACTGTAGCATTTGTAGCCTGCACATTATTCTCGATATCAGAATATCCTTTTGTTTCAAGCCAGATTATTTTTCCATCAATTGATAAACCCGCAGAAATGGAAGGTACATTTTTACTTATATAGTAATCTGTGATGTATTGATCGAGTTTTTTATTAATGTTCTGGGAAAGGACATTAATAGTGAGAGAAAAAGCTATGAATATGTATGTAACTAAGCGGATCATATAATAAATCTATTCAGTACAATAATTTTTATAAAGAGTAATTAAAAAATAAAGAATAAATATGAGAGTAGTATTATGTGATATGAAGAGCAAAGACTATACATAGAATTTCTCTTGTAGTTTTTTCATCGCATCTTTAATTACATATTTTACTTGTTATAATTTATCAGAAGATTCTTTTTGTTTACTTTAAATCCATATTTTCTTGAATATCTTATTGTATATACTACAGTAATTATAATTGTAATTACTCTAAATAAATTTGTGATACCGTTCCCGCTTGCCCCGGGAACATCTGTTTGAAAAATAGTCCATGACATATTCATAAATATATGCAGCCAAATGGGAATCCAAAGATTACTATTGTGTTCTGTGAATAACCACGCATTCCACATACTTCCGATAAATGTTACAAGAAAAACTCCAACGAGACCTTGTATTGCTTTGATATAAATGACCTATTCCAAAAAAAACAGAGGCAATAAGAGAAGCCGGAATGAACCCCCATTTTTCCCTTTTAAATAATTGTCCGAATAAATAGCCACGGAATAATATCTCTTCCATTACAGGACCAAGTATTACTGCAATAAGAATAGTGAAGGAAAAAATATCAACTGATAACTTGAACATTATTGCCGAGCTAATAATCATTGGTAAAGTTGCAAGTAAACCGAATGTTAATCCTTTTATGAATCCTTTGGACAGACCTAATTCAGAAACAATCGCAGTAATGTTGTACTTATGTAAAACGTATAGTGAAAAAATTATTATTAGAATTGTAAAAGGATAACCAAGTGATGTAATTACAAATTTGTCGCCGGTAACACCAAAAATATTTTTAAGAATTGAGGGGAAATACAGACATAAAAGAAAACTGAAAATAATTACCGCAGATCTTAGTAATTTATTTTTCATTTGTTTCCAATTAAGCCGGGGGATGTCATGTTAGTATTTTAAATAGTAACCTTTCCACCGAACAGAACCATCCGGATTTCTGGATGTATAAAGTAGCTTATTTTTACTTTCTAATGTAAAAATTACAAAACCTTTTTCGTCGACATTTTTGTATCTGAATATTGCAATAATTTCATTGTCATTTAGATAACCGATGCCTTCCCACCGGTCATCACCATTTACAAATTTTAACAGATAAATTTGATTTTCTTTTGGATAGATTCGAAGTGTAGCTTCAGGAATGTTACCAGCATGCCAAGCTCCAACGAATTCGTCATCAACATTGAAGGAAGTAAAATCGTTACTCGAGCAACATCCAAAGAGAAAAAAAGAAAAAATTATAGGAATTATTTTATACATTATATGATCCTTGCATTACAACTGCAGTAAATTTTTAATTAACAATTTACACATTTCAGTCAACTATAAGTTGTGCTTCCTGGCTTAAGACAGATCCAACACTGTTCTTAACAAGAACTGTATAGACTGCGGCAGAACTTTTCCGGGCATCCTGTATTGTTAGAACTGATTTATTTCCTCCCATCATCGGTTTACCATTCTTAAACCACTGAATGCTTGCCTCAGGAGTTGCCGCTACTTTGACCTTTAATTCTACTGTCTCGCCTTTTTTGACTTTAACCGTTTCCGGTTGAGATAAAATAATTGGAGCTATTGAGGGAGTCCAACCTTCCAAACCATATGTTGGATTGCTGTATTTGTTTATGATCTCGCTATCTTTTTCCATTGTCAATTGTCTTGATACAGGGTTACGCTTACTAACATCAACCGGCTTGCCATCACTTAAATTAGTGCTGTTATACTCCCAATAATGCACATTGGCTGTTTCTCCACCTACAAGTCCCCATCCTTCAGGTTTTACGCCTTCGAGGACACAGTTGAGCAAAACAGCTTCACATTGAGGGTAAGTAATATTATGATTAGTTGGAGCTCGGGCAATCACGGTCTCTACATCACCAATTGTTCTGAAAATGCAATTCAAAAAGATATTACCATGATTGGCTTTTGTATTGCGTATCCACATATGCGGACCACCAGTCGAAATAAGTTCACAATTTTTGAAGAATGAAGGTCCACGCCCAAGTATATTATCGCCGGCGCCAGTGATCCTGGTATTCTCAAGATACACTGAACCATTAATCTGAAGGGCATCACCAGATCCATATACACTTATATTGTAGACAATATTCTCCTTGCCCATAAGAAGAAGTCCTTCGGCTTGTGCAGGTTTTTCATTGATGGATCTTATAGTGCAATTAACAAGATGAATTCCTCTGCAATTATCTCCCATAAATGCAGCACGATGCGACGGGAAAGTACCCGACCATTCATTGGTGGTAATATTTGTAGGATGGGGATTGAATACCTCATTGTTTGCATAACACACCACAACTTTATCCTGATCCTCTCCCAGGAAAGTAATGTTTGTCTTATTACGGAAATATATAATCTCCTCATAAGTCCCATTTTTAATGAATATGGTGGTACGTTCTTGTTTGTAGTCCGGAATGAAATCGATAGCACCTTGTACTGTATTAAAATCTCCTGAACCATCTCCGTCAACTACTAGTTGTTTGGAATTTGCTGGAGGGGGAGCTTTCTTTGTAGAGAATGTCCAATCTGTTTTTCCGGTGATCCCTTTAAAGCTATTATCTTTCAACTCCAAAACTCCCGGATCAACCAGCACATAATAAGTTTTATTATACTCGAGCAGGTTGTTATGAAGATAAATAGTTGCAACAGTGCCATGAACAATAACCGGGTAAAAGTGAAATCCGTCGGTGAAGCCTCCTATTATTGTTAGCTGGTAATTATCCGGAGTAGGAAGTGCGCCACCAGATGGTGTCCCGGGCTTGGTATTTGCGTTTGTAAAGTTGCCCGAAACATATTGGTACGGAGTTTTGGTATAAGGTACCCGTTCCCGGTTCGGCACCGTTGGTCCGGGCGGGATGCTTAAGTCAAATGAATCAACTAACAGATCATCAGAAGCATCATAAATCCGGATTTTTCCGGAGTCTCCCAGAATAGGCTCGCTATGAAAAATGAGTTTCAAATGTGTATCCGGATTTACATTTACTGCTTTATCTACCGGAAACATTTTATATGTTATAGCCTCATCGGAAGACTTTTGCATACTCATTGTGGTAAGAAATAAAAATCCGATTAGATACAAATACATAGATGAGGTTAAAATAGTTTTGAAATGCGATTTGCTTTTGCAATTTTGTCTTATCATAGCTTGCTTTTATTTTTAATATACTAATTTTGTCCGACGGAATCCGGGGATGTAAATTAATGCCGAGTACGTAAGGAGTTTATCCCGTCCTGCGGAGCTGTCAACTTAAATTGCTTTGTTAGGTGGTTACTTATTTTTGAATATTTTTTTCTTTAGTTAAATATTTTCCCATTATTATCAATCATTTTTCATTTAAATATTTTTCATCTATCTTTTTATAACCTAACTTTTTGTATATATATATTCCTCGATTATTAAACTTATATACATCCAGCCAAATGCTTTTTGTATTCCATAATGCAATGCAATATTCTTCCAATTCTTTTATTGCTTTTTGTCCATAACCAAATCCTTTTTGATTTATTACAATTCTTCGAAATTCTATTCTATTTCCTTCGTCTTCAATACCTATTATAAAAAATCCTAATAAAAAACCCATTTCATAAATTCCGAGATATCTATTTAATGGATTATGAATTTCTTCTAGATGTTTTTCAAAGCTATACGGACTAATAAATACTGATGTATCTGAATCACTTTCAAATTTTATTAATGCACTAATGTGAGTTTCATTTAATAAACATAATCTCATTTTAACACCTAACGACGTTGTGGTTAAGGCGCAGCCCAAAACAAGAATGCCGATTAAAAAGACAACGCCAATAATTTAACAACCGGATTGTAACTTTCTCTGTACAGCCGGTTGCAACTATTTAATTTATTTGTACACTACCGAACAGTTCCGAAGGAATCCCTTCGGGACAATGTTTATTTATTTTCGCTAAACTTAAGAACTACACAAATACCACACACATTACGGTGTTCGGTTGATTTGCAGGTTATACTGGTTTTAATTTTCTATACTTTTTCTCCAATTCCTATTCCACAATTCTTCTTTTAGTATCTCAAAAACATTAAATACAATTGGACATATAGAATAATTCTGCACAACTCCCATTAGTCTTGTCCAAAATTCTTCTTTGTGCAAATGTGGATATGATTCACAAACCTTCGGTCGATTCGAATAGTTTGTACACTTATTATCTTTTAAAAACGGGCAGGGAACTTTATTGAAATTATAGCAATCTATTTCCTCTTTCGATTCGGTTAAATATGCCTTTTTAAATTCGTCAACTTTCATATTCAAACTTGCTGAAAATTTAACGACATCTTCTGTATCTAAAATAGGGTCAAACACTTTACAGCAATTTGCACATTTTGTACAATCAATTTGCGAAGTAACATCATCATTTATTTCGTGAAC
>CAZUOC010000037.1:0-9954 GCA_964622335.1 uncultured Ignavibacteriaceae bacterium | reverse complement strand
CTTTCATTCCTGCCATGACTGCACTGGCAGGATTTGTTCCATGAGCCGATGCAGGAATAATTGCAATATTTCTGTTTGTATCTCCCCTGCTCTTGTGATATTCTCTTATTACCATTAAGCCTGTAAACTCTCCTTGCGCTCCTGAATTGGGCTGCAAAGAAACAGCAGCGAAACCTGTTATTGTACAAAGATCTTTTTCAAGTTCTTTAAATATTGAAAGATAACCTTCTGCTTGTTCAACAGGAGCAAAAGGATGAATGTTGCTGAACTCCGGAAATGTTACTCCAATCATTTCAGCCGCTGCATTTAATTTCATTGTGCAGGAACCAAGGGCAATCATTGAGTGAACGAGTGATAAATCTTTATTCTCGAGTCTCTTCAAATATCTCATCATTTCAGTTTCTGAATGGTAAGAATTAAAAACTTTATGCTGAAGGAAAGAACTTTTTCTTTTAAGATTATCGGGATATTCGACCACTAAACTGAGAGCAACTTTTTCTATCTTTTCTTTATTTACTTTTGAATTTTTTGACTGAGCAAACACTTCGATAATTTCAACGGCATCGTTAAAATCCGTTACTTCACTTACTGCAATTCCAATTGCATCATCTCCTCCATTGGCGGATCGTTTCGAAAAATATCTGAAATTAATTTCCCTGCTTAATGCTAGTTCTTTTATTTTACTTAGAAGTTGTTTTTCTTTGATAGGGACATATAAAGTATCAAAATAATTTTCGTTTGTTTGTTGAAATCCAAAATCTTTTATTGAAATATCAATAAGCTTTGCAAGCTTGTGTGTCCTTTCCCCGATCTCTTTCAATCCTTTTGGACCATGATAAACAGCATACATACCAGCCATAATAGCCAATAAAACCTGCGCGGTACAAATATTACTTGTTGCTTTCTCTCTTCGGATATGTTGTTCTCTTGTTTGCAAAGCCATTCTGAAAGCTGTATTGCCATGAACATCGACAGAAGCACCAATAATTCTTCCGGGAATATTTCTCTTAAATTCATCTTTAGTTGAAAAGAAAGCTGCGTGGGGACCACCGAAACCCATTGGAACTCCAAATCTTTGTGAATTCCCTACTACAACATCAGTTCCAAATTCTCCCGGGGGGACTAACAAAGTTAAGCTTAAAAGATCTGCTGCAACTACTGCAAGAATATTTTTTCGATGTATCGATTCCATTAAATTTTTATAATCGCAAACCTCTCCCTTATCTGATGGATATTGATGCAATATACCAAAATACTCTTCTGTAAAAGTTGTATTAAAAACATCACCTATAACTAATTCTATTCCTAAAGGAATAGCTCTCGTTTTTATAACATCAATGGTTTGCGAAAAACAATTATCCGAAACAAAAAATTTGTTTGCATTTCTGTTTTTGGTTACGTGAAGAAACATCGACATAGCCTCTGCCGCTGCTGTTCCTTCATCTAATAAAGAAGCATTTGCAATTGGAAGTCCGGTTAAATCAATAACCATAGTTTGAAAATTCATTAGTGCTTCCAATCTGCCCTGTGCAATTTCTGCCTGGTATGGGGTATATTGCGTGTACCAACCGGAATTTTCAAGTATATTTCTTCGGATTACTGCCGGCACCCTGGTGGGATAATATCCCATTCCAATGTAAGATTTAAAAACTTTATTTTTGGCAGCAATCTTTTTTAGGTTTTCAAGAAATCTAAACTCAGTAACAGGATCATCTAGATTTAATTTTTTACTTGACCTAATGTTTTCCGGAATTGTCTCACTGATTAATTTTTCAAGAGATTCTGCCCCTATAGTTTTCAGCATTTCATTTATTTCATCATTATCAGGTCCGATGTGCCGGTCAACAAATTTATCGGGGTGTTCAAGTATCTTCATAAAACTTTCAATCTTTTAAAAAGTAATGAAATTAAAGTGACCTAAATTTAAGCAAATATAGGAAAAAAGAATTTGCGGATAATTTTCTTAAGAAGAGATAAAATAAAGGTAGATTTATTCGTCCTGTTTTAATCTTTTTAATGCAGCTTTTGCAGCGTTTTGTTCGGCTGTTTTTTTATTACGTCCATGCCCAATTCCACACTCTTTACCATTGACAATTGCCTTCATTACAAAAACTCGGCTATGCTGGGGACCTTCTTCATTAACAACTACATAAGAGGGACCATCCATTTTTCTTGCTTGTACATATTCGAGTAACTGGCTTTTGAAATTTTCATCAACTAAGAAATCCTCTTCTTTTATTATAGGTTGAATGAGAATTCTATCGATAAAACTTTTTACTGCATTAATATCAGAATCAAGATAAATTGCTCCTATTAATGCTTCTAATGCATCAGATAAAACCGTTCGGGCTCCACTTTTAAATGACTGCAACAAATTTTTCCCGATTAAAATAAATTCATTTAATCCGATAATGTTTGCTGCATTAGCAAGAGCTGACCTGTTTACTATTTTTGCTCTTACTTTTGTAAGAAATCCTTCGTCTTTTTCGGGATAAGATGTATAAAGAAATTCAGCAACTACGAGATTTAATACGGCATCTCCCAGAAACTCCAGCCTTTCATTTGATATACTGTATTCATCGCTGCTTTCGAGATAAGACCTGTGAACAAGTGCCTGGATAAAGTATTCTTTATTTTTAATTCTGAAACCAATTATGGATTCCATTTCCACAATTTTTTGTTCAGTGAAAAGCTTTCCAAACTTTTTTATTCTTTTATTTTTCCTGAACTTTTGGACTATTCCTGAAAACATAACTCAGATCAAATTTCAATTTTTTTAAACAATAAAGTTGCGTTATGCCCGCCGAAACCAAAAGTATTACTTATGGCGCAGTTTATTTTCAAAGGAGTTGGTTTTAATGGACTATAATTCAAATCACATTCAGGATCAGGTTTTGTAAGATTTATTGTCGGCGGGACAGTATCATTTTTCATTGCCAAAACAGTTGCAATTGCTTCAATACCACCTGCAGCACCTAGTAAATGACCAGTCATCGACTTAGTTGAACTCGCTAATAATTTATAAGCATGCTCTCCAAAACAAGTTTTAATAGCACTTGTTTCTGTAACATCGTTATATTGAGTTGATGTGCCATGAGCATTTATATAATCAATATCTGTAAGGCTAACTCCCGCATCTTTCATTGCTTCCTTCATTGCTCTGACTGCCCCCTCCCCTCCCGGCGCTGGAACGGTAATATGATAAGCATCTCCGGTTAAACCTACTCCGGCAATCTCACAATAAATTTTTGCACCTCTATTTACTGCGTGTTCAAGCTCTTCAAGAATTAACGTACCCGCGCCTTCACCCATTACAAAACCGTTTCTATCTTTATCAAAAGGTCTTGAAGCTTCAAGATAACGATCATTCCATGTTGATATAGCTCTCATAGCATTAAATCCTCCGATTGAGAGCTCAGTTATTGCAGCTTCGGAACCTCCACACATCATAATATCTGCACTACCTCTTTGAATTAAAATAAATGCATCAGCAATTGCATGAGAGGAAGTAGCACAGGCAGAAGTTGTTGCATAATTTGGTCCTTTTAAAGAATACCTGATCGATATTTGTCCTGCCGCCATATCTGATATCATCATAGGAACAAAAAAGGGACTAATTTTACGGGGGCTTTTATTTTCAAAATAAATAAAATGTTGCTGTTGAAGAGTATCCATTCCCCCAATCCCGCTTCCATAAATAACTCCGAACATTTCCTTTTCAACTTTCTCAATATTTATCCCGGAATCCTGCATAGCCATTTCTGCGGCTGCCAGGGCAAAATGAGTAAAGGGATCCATCCTGCGAATTGATTTTTTATCCATAAAATCTTCGGGATGAAAGTTTTTAACTTCGGCAGCAAATTTTGTTTCGAATTTTGTTGTATCAAACTTTGTGATAAGTCCTACCCCGTTTTTACAATTAACCATTCCTTCCCAAAAGTCGTTTATATTATTTCCGATAGGAGTAATTGCACCCATTCCGGTAACAACAACTCTACGCTTATTCATAAATACTCCTGAGAAAAAAAATTATAAGAAAGCGGCATCTGCGAAGGTATGATCCTCTAGGTTTTTGAGAATAGAGGAATTCAAGTCGAGAAAATTATCAGATCTTCCCGACCCGAAAATTTTAAGAGCCGAGCTTTTCTTTTAAATATTTCATAGCATCGCCAACTGTTCCGATTTTCTCGGCGTCCTCGTCGGGAATTGAAACCTGGAAAGCACTCTCGAAGCCCATAACAAGTTCAACTATATCAAGAGAATCCGCACCTAAATCGTTAGTAAAAGAAGCCTCAGGTGTTATCTGGGATTCTTCAACACCGAGTTTATCCATTATTATTTCCTTTACTTTAGCTTCAACGTCCATTTATTTCTCCTATATATTTTTTTGTGTTGTTTAAAGATAAAAAAGAAATTTTACATTGCCATACCGCCATCGACAGAAATAACCTGTCCGGTAAGATAATCGGCATCTTTACTGCAAAGAAATGCAACAACTTTTGCCACATCCTGAGGCGTACCCATTCTGCCCAAAGGAATATTCTGAACTAATTTTTGTCTTTGTTCATCAGTTAATTTATTTGTCATTTCAGTTTGAATAAATCCAGGGGCAACTGCATTAACTGTAATGCCTCGTGAGGCTAATTCTCTTGCCATAGCTTTTGTAAATCCAACCACGCCAGCTTTAGACGCAACATAATTAGCCTGACCAGGATTGCCTATCAAAGCTACAACAGATGCTATATTAACTATCCTTCCATATCTCTGACTAATCATGGGCTTTATTACAGCTTTAGTATAATTAAAAACACTTTTCAAGTTAACATTTATAACATCGTCAAAATCTTTTTCAGTCATTCTTAAGAGAAGATTATCTCTCGTAATACCAGCATTATTAACTAAGATATCTACACCTCCAAGCTTTTCAATTGCTTCATTAATTGTAGCCTGTGCATCCTCGAGAGAAGTAGCATCTGCTTTGAAAGCATGAATTTTAATTCCGGGGTAATCTATCTCAGCCATTATTTCATCTGCACATTCATCAGAACTATTATTAATGAACCCAATATCTGAAAGTAAAACACTGCTACAGTTTCTTGAAGCTAATTCTTTTACTATCGCTCTTCCTATACCACGACTACCGCCAGTAACAATTGCTCTTTTGTTATGATTGTCTTTTTTATCGTTACTCATCTTTGTTTGCTCCATTTCACTCTTAAATTATTTTTTATTTTTTTTGATTCATGCGACTTCTTTGGATTTCAACTTAGAAAAGTACTCATTCCTTATCGCTTCGAGTTTTTTAAAGTCTTTTTCACCAAAAAAATGTTTCAACTCTTCATTACAAGATTCATAGATAGTGGTTTCGATCATTGGATTTTTGTTACATGTTTTAAGTCTGTCTATATGATCGTCGTCAATGGTTAGCGCTCCTTCATAAATAACCAAAGGAAATAATATACAATATTGGGGTTTATATTTCCACTTATGTTCACCCTCAAGATTGGCAAGTCTCTGAAGTGTACACAAACCATCTTTATCAAGGAATGTACATTTGTTATTTATTACTTCTGTACCGACAGCAACGCCAGAATCAAAATCTTCATCTTCTTCAGGAGGTTCAAACCACATTTTTGTATCCTTTACCTGTGTTTTATCAAACAAAGGTATCAACTTGTCTTTGATTTCAATAATTTTTTCCGCTTCTTTAGAATCAGTGTAAACACCATACCAACAGCATTCGCCTGAGCATTTACAACTAAACTTAAAAGTAAAGATCTTTGGGTCAATCTTTAAACCGTTGATTTCAAAGTCAAAGTTATCACTCATTATATATATTTCTCTACATCTGAATATTTATCAATTCCGAATATTTTTACATCTGGCTTAATTCTTTTTACAAGTCCCTGTAAAACTTTTCCAGGACCAATTTCGTAAAATTCCTCAGCCCCATCGTTAATCATATTATTTATTGTTTGAATCCATTGAACCGGTGATGATAATTGTTCATATAATAAATTTTTTATCTCCACTTTTTTTTCAACGGGTTTTGCTGTTACATTCGCATAAAGAGGAATTCTCATATCATAAACAGGAGTTTTTTCTAAAGCAACCTTCAACTTTTCTTTTGCCGAATCCATTAATGGTGAATGAAAAGCGCCGCTGACCTGGAGTTCTTTTGCAAGTTTTGCTCCTTTGGATTTACAAATTTCCATTGCTTTTTTGACAGCATTTACTTCACCGGATATAACGATTTGTCCCGGGGAATTAAAATTAGCACACTGAACAATTCCTTCTGATGAAGCTTCATCACAAGATTGAATAACCTGTTCTTCATTGAGCCCGACTATTGCAGCCATTGTTCCGGGTTTTTCAATTCCGGCTTTTTGCATTGCAATTCCTCTCTCCCGAACGAGTTTTATTGCATCATAAAACTGAATTGCTCCTGAAGCAACAAAAGCTGAATACTCTCCAACCGAATGACCTGCTACAGCGTCTGGAGACAAAGTTCTTATTAAGCTTGCTAAAATTACGCTGTGTAGAAAAACAGCAGGCTGGGTAAATTCAGATTGTTTTAATTGTTCTTCAGGTCCATTAAATAAAATGTAAGATAAGTTCATTCCCAAAGCATCATCTGCTATTCTAATCATTTCCTTAGCTTCCACTGAATTTTCATAAAGGTCAGCAGCCATACCAACATACTGAGAACCTTGCCCGGGAAAAATAAAAACTTTTTTAGCCATCACTTATTTTTCAATCCTAAAGACATCTTCCATCAACCATTGTTAATCCATTCCCCAAGTTAAGTAAGCGGCTCCCCAGGTAAAACCGGCTCCGAAAGCAGCAAGAATAAGATTATCACCTTTTTTAATTTTTTTTTCTCTATAATATTCTACCAAACATAAAGGAATAGTTGCCGCCGTGGTGTTTCCATATTTGTTAATATTTATCATCACTTTATCTTTGCTTAGCCCCATTCTTTCGGCAGTTGCGCCAATAATTCTCATATTCGCCTGGTGAGGAACAAGATAAGCAATATCATCAGAAGTTAAATTGTTTTTTTGCATAAGTTCATATGATACGTCCGCCATTCCTTTTACTGCAACTTTAAATACTGCTTTGCCATCCTGGTAAAGATAGTGCATTCCCTGATCTACAGTTTCATGCGTGGGAGGATTAAGGCTTCCTCCTCCTTTTAAGTATAAAAAATTTTTTCCACTTCCATCACATCTTAAAAGAGAATCCTGAAGACCAATACTTTTATCTTCCGTAGGCTCGATTAAAACAGCAGCCGCTGCATCTCCAAATAGAATGCAATTGTTCCTGTCTGTATAATCAACTATGGCGCTCATTTTATCTGCGCCAATCAATAAGACTTTTTTATATGTACCACCTTCTATAAGAGAACACGCTGTTTGAAATGCAAAGAGAAATCCACTGCAGGCAGCGGAAAAATCAAATCCCCAGGCTTTTTTTGCACCAATATTTTCCTGAACTAAACATGCAGTTGCCGGAAAGAACATATCCGGAGTAATTGTAGCTACAATTATAACATCAATATCTTCTGCATTTATATTATGAGTTTTAAGAAGATCTTCTGCAGCTTTTGTTGCAAGATCACTTGTTGCACCAACTTTAAGCCTTCTTCTTTCTTTTATTCCTGTCCTTGTTGTAATCCATTCGTCAGTTGTGTCAACAATCTTTTCAAAAAATGCGTTATCAAGAACTTCATCCGGTACATACATTCCCACTGCTGTAACAGTTGCATTGTAAACTTTATTCATTATCCGCCTAACTTATTTGAATACTGTTTTATTGAATTTTCTATTTTACTTAAAAGATTTTTTGTATGGATTTCGTATGCACGAAAGACCATATTTTTTATTGCTTTAGGAGTACTTGAACCATGTCCAATTATACTAATTCCATTAACTCCAAGCAAGGGAACCCCCCCATATTCCTGGTAGTCAAGAACTTTTAAAGCTTTCCTCAATGATCCTCTTGTTAAAGCAATTTTTAACTTGTCAAAGAAACTTTTCTCTGCAGTCTGCTGTAAAAGATATTTTAAAAACTTAGGTATCGATTCACCAAATTTAAGAATAATATTTCCAACAAAACCATCACAGACAACAACATCGGCTTTGCCTTCCAAAATATCTCTTCCTTCAACATTACCAATAAAATTTAATTTAGATTCTTTAAGAAGTTTCGACGCTTCTTCAGATACTTCATTTCCCTTTCCCTCTTCTTCTCCCATACTTAAAACACCGATCGAAGGATTCTCAACTCCTCCAACTTCCTTAGCATAAATAGAACCCATAATTGCATATTCGAAAAGATGACTTGGTTTTGCATCTTTTCCTGCACCAACATCATAAAGATAACAAATACCTTTAATGCTCGGCATCTCTGCACCAATAGTTGGTCTGCCAACACCGGCAATTCTTCCGATAATTAAAGTTGATGCAGCCATCATAGCGCCCGTGTTGCCAGCACTTACCAAAGCTTCGGCTTTTTTATCTCTTACCCATTTTGCACCAACAACCAAAGATGAAGAAGGTTTTGTCTTAAGAGAAATTGTAGGACTATCGTTCATCTCGATCTTTTGTTCTGCATGAATTATTTTTTCTTTGTCAAAGGTAAGATTTTCTGAAGAGATTACATCTGATATTAATTTTGAGTCACCGGCTAAGAAAACTTCAATATTGGGTTTTTCAGACTGAGCCTGCACAGCGCCAAGAACTGTGTTTTGGGGTGCAAAATCTCCTCCCATTGCATCGACAATTATTCTACACTGGTTAGGATTAAAACCAGATTCATTCATCAAAAGAACCGGTTTCGTTTATGATTTAGGTAAAAACATCGAACGACCGTTGTAGTACCCGCAGGAAGGGCATGCGCGATGTGACAATTTCATTTCACCACAATTAGAACATGTACTCAAAGAAGGCACTGTTGCTTTATAATGTGTTCTTCTCTTATCTCTTCTGCTCTTTGACCATTTTCGTTTCGGATTTGGCATCTTTATCTTTCTTTTAGTTTAATTTAATATTCATCTTCTTTTTTAATTCTATCAGAGGCTGCCACCTTGGATCAGCCTGCTGCTTTTCACAATCACAGGCTCCTTCATTGAAATTTTTTCCACAAGTGTAGCACAAACCTTTACAATCTTCTTTGCAAAGTTTTTTCATCGGTACCGACAGCAAAGAATAATCTCTTAACTCGTTAAATAAATTTATTTTGTCGGCATCAGGAGGTAAATATACCACATTTTCCATATTGTTTTCTTCAGGGTAGTTACCAAATAAATAAACAACCTGGAATTTATTTTGAAGGTCGGCTTTGAAGTCCGTACCGCACCTGTCACACTGGAAAGCGGCGTTGGTATAAATATCCGAATTAAGAATAATCTGATTATGAAATTTCTTTAATTCAATCTTTGCAACATAATTTCCAAAGAACGGTTCTTTTAGTTCAAGCTTCTCAATCTTTTCCTCAAAAACAAATTCGTGAATATCGTCACTTAGCCCGCTGATTTTTATTATCATAGGAATTTCCCTCCAAAGAACAAAAATCGGCTCAAAATATAGATATTGTTAAAAAGATAAGCAACCCACTCAAAATCTTATAACACTTGTTTTTCAGATGATTTAAACATAATCTTCTTGATATTAAGGCTGATTTTTTTCAGGGAATTTAATTTCTTAAATTATGCAGCAAATTTAGCTTTGATTACTATTTAGAAAGCTTACTAATAAAAATTTTCCTAAAAAAATTAAATAGAAAGAAGGGGTCCATGCTTACCCTGATTTTACTATGCTTGTAGTAGAAAATCTAAGAAAAGAATATAAAAATGTAGTAGCAGTTGATAATATTTCCTTCAAAGTTGAGGAAGGGAGAATATTCGGAATTCTTGGTCCAAACGGCGCCGGCAAAACAACAACACTTCGAACG
>CAZUOC010000036.1:9792-10020 GCA_964622335.1 uncultured Ignavibacteriaceae bacterium | reverse complement strand
TGACTGACCAGTATTCATTTTATCTCCGGTTTTTACCTTTTCAAATAAAAATCATAACATTTAATCAAAATCCGTGCAACAAAACCGCTGATTTTTTTACAGTTTTAGCAGAAAAATAACAGCCAAAAGCATCAGTTAAGCTACTTTATACAAATTATAGATTCTCAAAATATGAGACGTGGGAAGAATAGGCAAAAGATGGGATTTTATACCTTACATAAACGTAAA
>CAZUOC010000036.1:0-9782 GCA_964622335.1 uncultured Ignavibacteriaceae bacterium | reverse complement strand
TTTTAATTGCAGTAATTATATTACTATTAACAATTATTAGAATTTAGTCAATAATAGATTTTCGTCCTCTTAATCATTAAATTACAATGAACTTAAACTTAAAATAAAATGGGAGTTTGCAATGGCTTTCTCGTTAAATAAAGTTATGCTTATTGGCAACCTGGGCAGGGATGCCGAAACCAGGTTTACAACAAACAATTTGTCGGTTACTAATTTTACTCTTGCAACAAGTAACAGTTATAAAGGAAAAGACGGCAACTGGGTAAACGAAACCACCTGGCATAATATAGTTGCGTTTAATCTTTCTGATTATATGAAAGAGAACCTGAAAAAGGGAAGAAAATTTTATGTTGAAGGAAGAATATCAAAACGTGATTATACAGATAAAGAAGGTGTTAAAAGGTATTCTACCGAAGTAGTTTCTGAGCGTTTGATTCCTCTTGATTCTTCAGGAGCTTCGCAGGATACTGAAGAACAAACTCAGAGTACTGATGTAAATATTGAAGATAATGACGATCTTCCATTTTAAATATATTGTTTAACAGACTGTATTAATTTTACTTGGATATAGACTGGTCTTTCAGAATTATAATTCTTTTTGTTTTTCTATTTCTCTCTGCTTTTTTTTCCGGATCTGAAGTCGCTTTATTTTCCCTGGACAAAAGGAAGCTTAAGAATAATTTAGACTTGAGTCCGCTTATCGGAAGATACTTATTAACTCTTGTAGAATATCCGAGAAGATTGCTTGTAACAGTACTTGTAGGCAACACAATTGTTAATGTGTCTGCTTCTATTGTTGCCGTTTCACTTGCTCTTGATATTCATAAAAGCAGTGGTCTTCCCGAAGGTCTTGTTATTAGTCTTCAAATAATAATTTTAACAATCTTAATAATTCTCTTTGCGGAATTAACCCCCAAGGTTTGGGCGTCAAAAAACCCTCTTAGATTTTCAAAATTGGTTGCTATCCCACTTTATTGGTTTAGTGCAATTATCTACCCGGTTTCAGAAACACTTACAGAATTGATAAGATTTATAGTTTCCAAGATAAATTTTGACAAGAGGAAAACAGCAATTTCTCCCGAAGAAATCAGAGAGCTTGCCGAACTCGGTCATGAAATCGGAACACTGGAAGAGGAACACGGAATAATACAAAGTATCGTCAGTATTAAATCAGTAACTGTACATGAGGTTATGACACCAAGAGTTGATATGACAGTAATTCCACACGATATTACATTTACTGAACTAGTCGAGATTATTAAGGAATCTGGACACAGCAGGATACCTGTATATAAAGATAACCTGGATAATATTGCAGGAATAGCTTATGCAAAAGATGTTCTTCCTTATATAAGAAGAAACAGTAAAGAGGAATTTGATGTTATGAAGATTGTCCGTAGAGCTATGTTTATTCCCAAAACAAAAATCATAAATGATTTGATGTATGAATTCCAGGAAAAGAAAATGCACATTGGGATTGTTGTTGATGAGTATGGCGGTACTGCCGGACTTGTTACACTAGAAGATATCATTGAGGAAATTGTAGGTGAGATAAGAGATGAATATGATAAAGAAGAAAATCCCATTTCAAAAATAGATGACAATAAATATTTGGTAATGGGTAAGATTCCAATTGATGAATTAAATGAATTACTTAACACAAACATTTCACAGGAAAAAGAAGACTATGAAACTTTAGCCGGTTTAGTTCTGAATAACGCAGGACATATTCCTAAAGAAGGTTATAATTTTAACATGGAAAACTTTAAGTTTACTGTTAAAGAAGTTTCAAAAAAGAGGATCAATAAAGTTCTTATAGAAAAAGTAAGTGCCGAGTAATGAAAAAGAAAGGCTGCTTTCTAAAAATAATAATATCGCTTACAATAATTGTTGCGGCAATACTTTATATTGTACAAAATCATCTTGATGATGTTGTAATTAACCCGGCAAAAAAAGTAATAAGCAATTTTATAGTAAGTGGTGTCGGGAATCAATTAAATTACATAAAAGAAACTCCTGAAAAAGATTCATTAAGAGTATTATTAAAAGACTATTTGAAAGACAAAATGTCAAAAACAAAATCAGTAAACACGGAGGATCTCGATTGGCTAATAGATTCAATAAAAGTTGTTGTAACCGACAGTTTAATTACTAAAGATGATCTGAACAAAATTAAAGAATTAATAAATCTTAAAGATTATGAAAAATCAAAGAAAAACTGAAATAAGAGTTGGAATTACAGTTTTAGTTGGTGTAATTGTTTTTCTCTGGATTTTAGGTTGGGCTAAAAACTTCAGCTTAACTCCAACCGACAATACTGTAAAAGTGCAATTTGCAAATACAGCAGGACTTGAAGTTGGAGACCCGGTCACTGTAAACGGTGTTCGTAAAGGTTTTGTTGAAGACATTAAGATAAATGGCGAAAAAGTAATTGTCACAATGAAAATTTCAAATGATGTAGCATTAAAAGAAGATGCTGATTTTGCAGTATCAATGCTCGATCTGATGGGAGGTAAAAAGGTCGAAGTAAATCCTGGTTCATTAAATACTCTTTTAGACTACAACAAGGTGCAAACCGGAACTTTCTTTGCAGATGTTCCTTATGTAATGTCGATGGTCGGATCCTTTCAAAAAGATATTTCTTCAACTATATCCGATCTTAAAATAACCTTGAATTCATTGAATAATTATCTTGGCGACAAGAAACTTAATAATGACATAAAATCTTCAATGTCGAACCTAAGTGAAGTAACTAAGAAATTGAATATACTGATTGATGAAAACAGAAATAATCTTAAACAATTGACTGCAAACACAGTTGAGCTAACCGAAGATGCTAAAAACTTTTTTGATCAGAATAAAGAAAGCTTTAACACATCCGCTAAAGAATTACAAACTGTTCTCATAAATTCCGATAGCCTGCTTTCAAAGCTGAATAAATTTACAGACGAAATAAAAAATAAGCAGAATAACCTGGGAAAAATTATTTATGATGAAAAAATATATAACAATCTTACCCAGTCTTTAAAGCAATTGAATGAATTGACGAAAATCATGATTGAACAGTTACAGAAAGACGGATTAAAAGTCGATGCCAACATTTTCTAAGAGATTTTTTCTTTTAGTTTTTCTTTTCTCATTTTCCAACCTATTCTCTCAAGCACCAATACCATATAAAAATGGAGTTGTTGTTTCAGCAAGCAGCCTTGCTTCAGAAGTTGGAATTGAAATACTTCAAAAAGGCGGTAATGCAATTGATGCAGCAGTTGCAACGGGTTTTGTGCTTGCAGTAACATATCCTTCAGCAGGAAACATTGGCGGCGGCGGATTTATGGTTATTCATTTGGCTGATGGAAAAGAAACAACAATTGATTATCGCGAAAAAGCCCCCTCTAAAGCATATCGCGATATGTATCTGGATAATGATGGAAATTATATGTCTGAACTAAGTAATTCAGGAGTAACATCTGTTGGAGTTCCAGGAAGTGTTGCCGGTTTACTTTTTGCACTCAAAAAATATGGCAAGCTTTCAATTGATGAAGTTATAGAACCGGCAATTAAACTTGCCGGGGAAGGGTTTATTCTTGATTTTTATACAGCCCGTTCCTTTGAAAATGTCCTTAATGAATTTAGCAAGTATCAATCTTCAATGAATGTTTTTTCAAAAGGTAGCAAACCTTATGAAGAAGGTGACAGATTCTTTCAACCCGACCTTGCCTGGACACTGAAACAAATTAAAGAAAAAGGCGGAGACGGATTTTACAAAGGAAAAGTTGCTGCACTATTTGTTAACCAGGTTCAGAAAAATGGAGGCTACATCACTTTAAAAGATCTAGAAGATTATCAGCCGGTTGAAAGAGAACCTATCCAAGGAACTTACAGAGGATATGAAATTGTTTCAATGGCTCCACCTTCATCCGGTGGAGTTTGCTTAATTGAACTTCTTAATATTCTTGAGAATTATTCTTTCACTAAAGATGAATGGGGAAGCAGCAGTTATATTCATAAGCTTGTTGAGGCAATGAAATATGTATATGCCGATAGATCCAAACATCTTGGCGATCCAGATTTTTATGATGTCCCAGTAAGCTCCCTTTTATCCAAACAATATGCAAAAGAACTCTTTAACAAAATTAAAAATACTGCAACTCCTTCTTCAGAAATTCATCCCTCGGATAATTTTTCTTTTAAAGAAAGCAATGAAACAACACATTATTCTGTTTATGATAGTTATGGAAATGCAGTAAGCACTACAACTACAATTAATTCATATTATGGAAATAAAATTGTAGTTGAAGGTGCAGGTTTTTTAATGAATAATGAAATGGATGATTTTAGTGCTAAACCCGGCGAACCAAATATTTATGGACTTGTTGGAGAAGTAGCCAATTCAATTGAACCGGGAAAGAGAATGCTCAGTTCAATGACTCCCACTATTGTACTTAAAAATGGGAAGCCTTATTTAATCGTCGGGTCTCCCGGAGGCTCAATGATAATTATTTCTGTATTACAGGTAATTCTTAATTGCATAGACTTTGAAATGAATATAAAAAAAGCGATAGATATGCCGCGCATTCATCACCAGTGGTTTCCTGATGAAATCAATTATGAAACATTCGGACTTTCTACAGATGTAAAAGAGAATTTGGAAAAACTCGGATATAAGATTGGCAGCATTAAAGAAATTGGTAGAGTGCAGGGAATTATGATAGACGATAGAAATTTTATTTGGGGAGCAACAGATCCGAGAGGTTATGGTAAAGCAGCGGGATATTAAAACGGACAAAGTTCCCATCATAAATCCCTTGCAGTTTTTCTTTTTATTCATTTATGTTTACTTTTAACAAAAAGAGAAAATAAATGGTAATCGGAATCGGTATAGATATAATAGAGATTGACAGGATAAAAAAAAGTATAGATGATTACGGTGATCAGTTCCTGCAAAAAATCTATACTGAAAATGAAATTAAATACTGTCTCTCAAAACAAGATAAATATCAGCATCTTGCAGCGAGATTTGCTGCCAAAGAAGCTATTTATAAAGCTATATCTTCAAACTGGAACAGCGAACTAAGCTGGCAGGACATGGATATTGTAAACGCTCCTAACGGTATGCCGGAAGTTAAATTCCGGGGACACCTTGAAAAATTCCTTTCTAAAGATAAAGAGCTCAAAATTTCTATGAGTCACTCCAGGGATTATGTTACCTGTGTGGCAATTGTATATAAAAATGGCAATACCTGATCTATAAAATACACGCCGAACGAAATTATGACATTAAAATTATATTGGAAATTTCCTTGCTATTTCGTTATTTTTTACGCCAATACTTTTTAATAGTAAGTATTGTTTAATAATTTCAGGACATGTAAGGCATCATTTTTGTTTAAAAAGTATTACAATATTTTCAATTATAGTTCTTTAATTATTGTTTTTATTCTACTTATCCTGATGTTGACTAAAATGGTGCCGACAACTTGGTACATTTACTTTGTAACTTTTGGAATTTTACTGTTAGCTATAAGAATTATTTTAAGAATATACATTACAGTAAAATACGGCAACAAGAAAAAGGTGTAAGTCTTCGAACCCTCTAAACGAATTAATGGCAAGCTAAATGCCAAGGTTTTAATTCTGAATCAGAGCTATGAACCCCTGACAGTTTGTAACATTAAAAAAGCCATGGTTTTAATGTACCTGGGGAAAGCTGAGTTAGTTCTTGATGACAAAAGAAAAATGTTAAGAACTGTTAATAGAAGTTTTCCGTGGCCAAGTATAATCCGCCTGAGCTTTTTTGTAAGTGTTCCGTATAAGAGAGTAGTTCTTACAAGAAAAAATATTTTACGAAGAGATAGTTATAAATGTGCTTACTGTGGAAGAAGCGATCTGCCTTTAACAATTGATCATATTTTACCAAAAGCAAAAGGTGGAACTGATTCGTGGGAAAATCTTATTTGTGCCTGCACTGTGTGTAACAATAAAAAAGGAGACAGAACCCCTATTGAAGCAAGAATGGAACTTCTTTACAGACCATTCAGACCGAGCCATATAATGTTTATCAAAAATGTTGTGGGTAAACTTGACGAAAACTGGAAACCTTATCTTTACTTATCATAATTCATCTTTTTTCTTTTCTTTTGTATAAGATTATTAGAGCCAATATTGCTATTTTTAATAAACCTTTTCAAAATGTTTAAAGTATGAGCAAAAAAAGAATACTTAGCGGGATGCGTCCGACCGGCAAATTACATATCGGGCATTATGTTGGGGCATTGGAAAATTGGGTAAAGCTTCAAAATGAATATGAAAGCTATCATCTCATTGCCGATTACCATGTTTTAACAACAGACTTAAGCACAGAAGATATTTATGAAAATTCTATCGAGATGCTGATTGACTGGCTTGCTACTGGGCTTGATCCTGTTAAAAGCCCGATGTTTCGTCAGTCGCAGATTAAGGAGCATGCAGAACTTGCATTAATTTTTGGAATGCTTATTACAACAAGCAGACTTGAAAGAAATCCTACTTTAAAGGATCAGGTAAGAGAATTGAATATTGAAAATATTTCTTTTGGCTATCTCGGTTATCCTGTTCTCCAGGCTTCGGATATTTTGCTATATAAAGGTGAAGCTGTGCCTGTCGGTGAGGATCAGGTTCCTCATGTTGAAATTACACGGGAGATTGCAAGAAAATTTAATAGCCAATATGGCAATGTTTTTCCTGAACCGATTCCTTTACTTACACAATTTGCACGACTGCCGGGCCTTGATGGCAATGCCAAAATGAGCAAATCTCTTGGTAATACTATACTTCTTTCTGATGATCCTGAAACTGTTAAAGCCAAAATGAAAAAAGCAGTTACAGATCCGAAGAAAATAAGAAAAGGCGATCCCGGTAATCCGGATATTTGTCTTGTTTTTTCTTATCACAAAAAATTTAATAAGGAAGAAGTTCCGGAAATAAATGCTGGTTGCAGGTCAGGTGCTTTAGGTTGTGTAGATTGCAAAATGAATTGTGCATCAAAAATATCCGGTTTTCTTGAACCTATTGTTGAAAAACGAAGTTATTATGAAAAGAATATAAATGTTGTAAAAGACATACTTGCCGATGGTGAAAAAAGAGCGAAAGTTACTGCTGAAGTAACGATGAACGACGTAAGAACAAAAATGAAACTGGGTTAAAATTGTATAAAATAAAATTAGACCAGTTCGAAGGACCCTTAGACCTTCTCTTATTTTTTATTAAAAGAGATGAACTAAATATCTACGATATTCCTATCTCCAGGATAACAAAGGAATTTCTTGAGTATGTTAACTTAATCAAGATACTCGACCTCGAAGTTGCGGGCGATTTTATTTTAATGGCTTCTACTTTAATGCATATTAAGGTTAGGATGTTATTACCGAGGGAGCTTGATGAAAAGGGAGAAGAAATAGATCCGCGTACTGAGCTTGTAAAAGCTTTACTCGAATATAAAAGATATAAAGAAGTAACTGAGGAACTTGCATATTTTGAATCGAATCAGAGGAAATTGAGCTTCAGGGGAAATTTTTCTGCTGATGAAAAAGTTGCTATACCTGAATACGATATTCTTCTTAAAAATGTAACAGTCTATGATCTGGCAAAAGCTTTTAAGCATGTTCTCGATAATTTTAAAGAAGAACCAGTTCACGAAGTACAAAGACTGAATGTTTCGATCGAAGAACAAATAGTATTTATACTCAGTAAAGTTGAAGAAGCAGATAAAATTAGTTTTCTTAATCTTGTATATGAGATAAAGGAAAAGATAAGAATTATAGTTACATTTATTGCAATACTTGAGCTTGTTAAAATGAGTAAAATAAAAATTAAGGAATCTCCGAATTTTAATGATTTTATGATATTAAAGGGAGATGATATTGGATAATACATATCAATCAGTTATTGAATCTTTAATATTTTCATCGGATGATGTACTAAGCGGATCAGAAATTATCAAAGCTGTAAAAGGAATAGACGGAGATGACGCACAAATATCTGCTGAAGAAATAGACAACTGCATTAATGAGCTTAATAATGAATATGAGCAGAGTAATTTATCATTCAGAATTTTAAGAATTGCAAATGGATATCTCTTTGCTACAACTAAAGAGTATTCAAAATATGTCGGTTATTTATCTTCCGAAAAATCTAAAAGGAGATTAAGCCAGGCTGCTCTCGAAACTCTTTCAATAATTGCTTACAAACAGCCGATTACCAAGCCGGAAATTGAGTCGATAAGGGGAGTAAACTCTGATTATATTCTTAATACTCTTCTTGAAAAAAATCTTATCACAATTTCTGGAAGAGCAGAAAGTGTCGGAAGACCTTTACTTTATGCAACAACACCGGAATTCCTAAAATATTTTGGCTTAAATAAATTAGGCGATTTACCAAAGCCCCGCGAGATTGAAGAAATAATGAATGATGAAGATTTCATCGAACAAAAGAGAAAGATAATGATGAATGCTCTTGAAGATACTATGGAAAATGAAACCAGCGAAGAAGGAAATGCTGACCAGACTTAACAAGTATATTGCCGAAAGCGGTGTTACATCCAGAAGAAAATCCGAAGAATTTATTTTGCAGGGGAGAGTAACTGTAAACAATAAAGTCATTAAAGATCTTGCTTATAAGGTCGATAGTGAGCAAGATACGGTAATGCTCGATGGAGAAAAGATAAATCCACGAAGACATATTTATTTTCTTCTCAATAAACCAGCGGGAGTTATAACAACAACCAATGATGAAAGAAAGAGAAAAACTGTCCTTGATCTGATTAAAGTAAATGAAAAAATATTTCCTATTGGCAGGCTCGATTATAACACAACCGGAGTTCTGCTTTTAACAAATGATGGTGACTTTTCAAATTTTCTTACACATCCACGTAATAAAATTCCTAAAGAATATGAAGTTAAGCTTGATAAACCACTTTTTGCGGAAGACTTAGAAAAGCTATTAAAAGGAATTTATATCGATGGCAAGAAAGGAATTTTTGTTAAAATATTAATTCAAAATTCAAATAAGAAATCTGTTATAGTTACTACTTTAGAAGGAAGAAATCATTTTGTGAAAAGAATGTTTGGGGCATTGGGTTATCACGTAATAGGATTGAATAGAAAAAGTTTTGCAGGATTTATCGCTAATGTTCCGGTGAGTTCTTACCGCAAATTATCTAAATCTGAAGTTGAGGGAGTTTTTAAAAATTATGCTAAATAATATCTACAGAATCTTTTTTGTATTGTTTTTACTAACAGCTTTTTGTTACCCCCAGGATTCTCTCAACAGAAAAAATGATTCCATACCAAAATATTCTTATTCAACAATGCGTGAATTCTGGACACAAATGGATGATATATTTAATGATCCGAATTTTAATAATGCATATTGGGGAGTAGTAATTCAGTCGATAGAAACTGGCGAGTATTTCTATAAAAGAAACGGAGATAAGTTTTTTCGCCCCGCATCTAACATGAAATTGTTTACAACTGCAGCAGGTCTGGTTCTTCTTGGTGATGATTATAAATTCTCCACATTAATTTATGGAAATGGAAGTGTGGATGGTACTATACTTAAAGGTAATCTACTAATCCAGGGAGGTGGTGATCCAACAATCTCGGGCAGATTTTTTAACGGTAATATTTATAAAGTCTATAACGATTGGGCTGACAGCTTGCTAAAAATGGGCATTGATGAAATCGATGGAAATATAATTGGAGACGATAATCTTTTTGACGACATTGGACTTGGAAATGGTTGGGCAT
>CAZUOC010000035.1:0-10029 GCA_964622335.1 uncultured Ignavibacteriaceae bacterium | reverse complement strand
ACTCAGGGGCAAAGGATACAACATTTTTTCTGTTGATACAGAGGCTACTGTATTTGAGGCACTTCAGATTATGGCAAATAATGGTGTGGGCGCTTTGCTTATAATGGAAGGCGAAAGGCTTGCCGGGATAATGTCGGAGCGGGATTATGCAAGAAAGGTTGTTCTTCTTGGTAAATCCTCTAGAGAAGCAAAAGTCAGAGAAATTATGTCGGATAAAGTTTTGTTTGTTCATCCTCACCGTACTGCGGAAGAATGCATGGTTATTATGATTAACAAAAAGATCCGGCATTTACCTGTAATTGATAAGGAAAAGCTTGTCGGTGTTATTTCAATTGGTGACGTTGTAAAAGCTGTCATAGATGAAAAGGCGTTTGTCATTGAACAGCTTGAAGAATATATAACCGGAAGGAAAACTCCAACGGAGGCTTGATTAGTTAAACTTTGGGGGATTTTCTTTTATTACTTGTTGGTGGGCTCATTCTACTTTGAAATAAAATCTGAAATTTTATCCTCATTTTATTTATTTTTGATTGTTGCACAATTAAATCAAAATGAAAAAGTTAAATCTCAATACATTTGAAAAACTTCTCGCATATGATGATTTGAAATCTTTAAAGAGAGATCTTATAAAGATTAAAACAAAGTTTAAGAATCTCTCATCTGTAGATTCTGTTATCTCTATAACACTTGATAATAAATCAGAAAATTTAAGTTCAGAATATTTGCTGAATGAAATTGAGCAGATAATTAATACTTACACTCTTGAAAGAAGCAAGTATTATCTCAAAAGATTAATAAAAAGCATTAAGGAAGAAAAGAAAGGAAAGATAAATGATCTTAACCTTAACAGGTGGAAAGAATACGATGATATCTTTACCGACAGTCTGTGGGTATTAAAAAAGAGAGACCGTTCTGGTGAACACAAAGCATCTTACTGGGGAAATTTCATACCACAGATTCCCAACCAGCTTTTAAGGAGATATACAAAAAAGGGGGAATGGATTCTCGATACATTTCTTGGAAACGGCACAACTTTAATTGAATGTAAAAAACTCGGAAGGAACGGAATCGGAATCGAGCTGCTTGAGAATATAGCAGCTTCTGCAAAGAAAATTGTTGAAAAGGAAAAATCCGGGAAGAAGGAAATCATTACTGAAATAATTAATGCAGATAGTTCTGAACTCGACCATAAAAAAGAATTAAAGAGAATCGGAATAAAATCGGTGCAATTTTTAATAATGCATCCGCCTTACTGGGACATTATAAAATTTAGCAGAAAAAAAAATGATCTCTCCAATGCAAAAACCATTGATGAATTCCTTAGACTATTCGGAAAGATTGTTGATAAAACTTATCCTTTGCTCGATAAAGGAAGATACTTCGCTCTTGTGATTGGGGACAAATATTCAAAAGGGGAATGGATACCACTAGGTTTTTATACAATGCAGGAAGTACTGAAGAGGGGTTATAAATTAAAGTCTGTCATTGTAAAGAATTTTGAAGAGACAAAAGGAAAAATGAGTCAAAAGGAATTATGGAGATACCGGGCACTCGCCGGGGGCTTTTACATTTTTAAGCATGAGTATATCTTCCTATTCCAGAAATGATTGCAAAATTCCAAGATTGCAAGATTAACCGGAACAGACAATTAAATGACTAATGACAATGAATGACCAATGACGAGCAGATGAACCTTATTGAAATAGAGTCCGAACTTAAAAAGAGATTAGCATATCCATACAAATGGGGACAAAAACAAAACGACTACTTCGACACTCAAACAAATTTTATTTATAACACTGAATCTTTTGAAAAATTACTTTCTGAAATAGAAACTCATTTCAAATCCAATCCTGATTATAAAAAATATTTTAATTATTCTTTAAACAGGTGGTACAATTTCTGGTCTGCACATGCTATTGAAAAAATTTTCTGTTCATTGCCAAATGTAAAACCTGCTCTTGATGAAAAAGATAAACTTGTTGATTTTACGATTAATGGCGTAAAGTTCGATCATAAAACATCAATCTTTCCGAAAAACTTTCCATATCCCGTAAATGAAGCAGTGAAAAAAACAGATGAATTAATAAGATGGCTTTACAAACATCAGTCCCAACAGCAGAGAAAACACCTTAAGAACAGATTGTTTATAGTTCTTTATTCGTCAAACGGTGAACATTGGAGACTAAAAGCAGAAATATCCTGGCTGAAAGAAAGAATAATGAAATATATGTTAGGATTTAATCCGGATTTTCTATTGAAATTTCAACTTGAGAAAAACAGCTATGCTTTAGCCGATGTTATTTGGGCTGTTAAGGATTAAAATCGAAGTTACTGCTGTTTTAATAAAATGCCTACATTTTATTAAGCTTACTTCTTGACGGCCGCAAAATGAATACTTATATTCATTTTACAATAAAGTTAGTACGCCTTTCTTCTGCTGAAATTTCTGTATTGCGGTCACAATGCATACAATAAATTTAATTACTATTGAGGGTATAAATATGAAACCAGTTGTTAGGTTAATATTATTTCTCTGCTTTGTGTTTCTCTCTCAAGAAGCCCATGCCCAATTTGATATTGAGAAAAAAATCAAGAAAAAGGTTGAGAAAAAGTTGGAAAAAGAAGTAGACAAAACAATTGATAAAGGTATAGAAGAGACTGAGAAAGCAATAAAAAATGGGGGGGAAAATGAGAAGAAAGAAGATGAATCCGATAAGAGAACAGAGGAAGATAATCCAACGAATGATCCCCAAACAAATTCCGGTTCTGAGAAACCTAGTGACAACACCACGGTCCAGGAAACTCTTAAAGTTTGGTCTAAATATGATTTTGTCTCAGGCGAGAAAGTAATTTTTGAGGATAACCTTGAAGGCGAGAAACATGGAGAGTTCCCATCAAAATGGAACCTGCTGGGTGGAAACGCTGAGAATGCAAAATTTGGTGATGAAAATGTAATTGCCTTCATGAAGAATAAAACCGAAATCTCCCCATTAATGAAAACCAAAGAATATTTACCTGAAGTATTTACTATCGAATTCGATCTCTACATTTATAATAAGGGTAATGAAGCTTATTATTTAAATCTCAAAAACCAGAAACAGATAACATTAAGAACAACTAAAGTTTCATTAGGCGCTATTGAAGGTGAGCCGGATAAAGATTCGCGTGGAACAGGATGGCATCATATTGCTTTGTCATTTAATCAACGAGCATTAAAAGTATATTTCGATCATACAAGAGTTTTGAATATTCCTAATGTGGAAAAAAGACCAACTTCTTTTACCATTTCGGCATTGAGCCATGGAGCAAGAAAAGGTGATCCTTCAATGATTAAAAATATAAGAATAGCAGAAGGTGGCGTTGAGTTGTACGATAAACTTATGACAGACGGGAAAATTATTACAAGGGGAATTTATTTTGATGTGGGAAAAGCTACTATTAAACCTGAATCAATGGGAGTTATAAATGAAATTGCCAAATTAATGAATGATCATCCTGAAATAAAATTTAGCATTGAAGGACACACGGATAGCGATGGTGATGATGCATTTAATAAAACACTTTCTGAGAACAGGGCTGGGTCTGTTAGAGTCGCATTGATTAGCTTGGGAATAGAATCATCACGTGTTGAGGCTGTAGGCTGGGGTGAGAGTAAGCCTCTTAATAATAATCTAACTCCCGAAGAAAAAGCAAACAACCGCCGTGTAGAGTTTGTAAAAATCTAAAAATATAATTAAAGACAGGAGAACCCATATGAGAAAACCGGCTAAGCTCTTTGTTGTAATAAGCATAACTTCACTGGTATTAACCACAAGGGTTTTGCCACAAAAAGATATTTATATGGAAAAAACCACAACAACTAAAACCACGGGTGTAGAAACAGAGAAATTCGAAAAGATTTATAAATCCGGTATAAATGAAGTCCGTTATATAACAGAGAAAAGAAAAATTTCAATGATGGGTAATAACCAGGTTGAAGAGTCAAGAACTATTAGTGTTATTGACAAAGATTGGATAATCACTTACGATCCGGATAAAAAAACAGGAACAAAAATTAAAAATACATTTGCAGACAAGTTCTCCGGGAAGTCTGAAGCAGAAATGAAAAAATTTGCGGAAGGTATGGGGAATGCAATGAACACTGAGGTTACTGAAGAAGGAACCGGGGAAGCCGCTGGAAAGACCTGCAAAATAAGTAAAGCTGTTACTGATATGATGGGAATGAAGACAACTACCCGGACCTGGTTGTACAAAAACCTTGTACTGAAAATGGAAAGTGAGGGAATGGGAACACAGATAAAAGAATTAGTAACCTTGCTTAAGGAAGGTGTAAAGTTTAACCCGGAAGATCATAAGATTTCTTCGGATGTAGAAATCACCGAAGTGAATTTACCATATTAAAAAGTAGAAGGTAAGATTCTAAAACAACTTTACGAGATTAATTGATTTCCGGGGCTATTGCAATATTGATTACACGAATGTATTTTCATCAACTAAAAATAAAGGAATCTTATGAAACTCTTTACTATATTACTTGCTTTAACATTTATAGCATTATCTCAGAATAATGCTTTCTCACAAGAAATTCCTAATGCCGGATTTGAGAATTGGACAAACGGCGAGCCGGACGGTTGGTACACTTCTAACATTGCAGGCCTTGCCGTCCCGGTAACTCAATCTTCACAGAGCCATTCCGGCTCATCCGCCATAAAGTTAGAAGTAATTTCCACAGCGTTTGGGGATTATTCAGGCTACATATGGTCTGGCGAAAACTATGGAGATGGATTTCCTGTTTCTCAGGCTTATGGAAGTTTAACAGGATTTTCTCAATTTAACCAGGTCGGTCAGGATGTAGTATATGTAATAGTTTATATGAAGAAAAATGGGGGATATATTGGAGGTGGAGCAACAGTAATTAGCTCAAGCACTAGTGGATATACTCAATTTGTTGTACCACTACAAGAGAGTGATGTACCTGATACTGCTTCTATTTGGATTGCAATAAGCGATAGTTCCGATGGAGTACTAAGCCAGGGTACATTTGTTCTTATTGATGATCTTGCCTTCGGTGGAGTAGTTGGTGTTAATGATAAGGTGACATCAGCAGAAACTTTCCGGCTTGAACAGAATTATCCTAACCCATTCAACCCATCAACTACAATTGAGTTTTCAGTTCCCGAAGAATCTTCAGTTGAGATGAAGGTTTATAATATTCTTGGAGTTGAAGTAGCATCCCTGGTTTCAGGTAATTATTCACCGGGTAATTATAAAGTAAATTTTAATGGAGAAAATCTTGCAAGTGGAATTTATATAACTAAAATAACCGCAACTGCAGAAGCAACCCATCGCATTTTCTCTAAAACTGTAAAGATGACTTTACTTAAATAAAGTAAATTTTAATATTTTGTTAAACCGGAGACTGTACTTACATCTCCGGTTTTTTATTTTTAAAATGATATTTTCGGAGAATAGTTTGATTCACTTGTTTAAGAATTATTGATGTTCACTATAATTCCTCTTGGTGGTGCCGGAGAAATTGGGGCGAGCTGCTTTTATCTTAATATAGAAGGAACAGGGATCATACTTGATTGCGGTATGCATCCTAAAAAAACCGGCTTGAATTCTCTGCCTGCATTTGATTTAATAAAAGATCTTCCCGTTGATTTTGTATTGATATCACATGCTCACCAGGATCACTTAGGTGCGCTTCCATTTCTTGTAAAAAATCATCCTTATATAAGAATAATAACAACTCCGCAAACACGCGCCATAGCCGAGCTAACGCTGCATGATTCGGTATCAATTTTTAAAGAACAAATAGGAGAAAGCGAAGGAATTAATTTTTACTCTCACGAAGAAATTGATTTGCTGATTCAATCAATTGAATATAAATCTTATGGGGATGAATTTTTTCTTACGGGATACAAACCAAGTTCGTCTGAGCCAATTAAAGTTACTTTTTTAGATGCAGGGCATATACTTGGTTCAGCGGGAATTTTAGTAAAATTTGATAATCGCAAATTGTTTTATACGGGAGATATAAATCTTAACACACAGGAATTGCTTACGGGTGCTGACCTCCCCCAAACTAAAATTGATATTTTATTAATTGAGACCACATATGGAAGTACAGACTCTTTACGACTCAGAAACTGGAATGATGAATCTGAAGTGTTTGCAAAAGAGGCAAACAAAATTGTTAATGAAAGCGGGTCAATATTAATTCCGGTTTTTGCTCTGGGAAAAACTCAGGAAATGCTCGCAGCAATATGGGGCTTAATTAAAAAGAGAAAACTCATTGAAACGGATATTTACACAGGTGGACTGGGAATTAAAATAAATCGTGTTTACGATTATAACAGGTATGTTGTTAAGTATTCAAATTCCGAACTTGAATTAAGTAAGATTCCACAGAAAAATATTTATGAAGTTGAAAACTATGAAGACTTTTTCAAAACTTCTTCTATTGTTCTTGCATCAAGTGGAATGATGCTTGAAAAAACCATTTCATTTCAGCTCGGCAAATATTGGCTCAAGCGAAGTAATTCAGCAATTTTTACTGTAGGATTTATTGAAGAAACTACACCCGGCTACAAATTTGCGAATTCATTAAAAGGCAACAATATTCAGCTTACAAACAATGATGAACTTAGTGAAGTAAAATGCACTATAAAAAACTTCAGGTTTAGCTCTCACACAAAAAGGGAGGGGCTGCTTGAAATAGTTACAAAATTAAAGCCCGATAATGTAATTTTGATTCATGGAGATTCTACTGCAATTAATTGGGTAGGTGCTTCCATTCTTAATAATCATAAAAATATAAAGGTTTTTGACGCTAAGAAAGGGAGGAAAATAACGTTAAGTTAGTTAAATCGTCGGTATAGTAGTTGTAGCCTGGACTTAAATAATAATTGATAAAATCCGGGCTAATATTGGACCTTTATAAGAGAAGAATAGTGGCTTTTATTGTGGGCAAACTTATAAGCGGAAAAGAAATAGATAAATTATTCGACAGGTCAAATTCTAAATATACCGAGATACTTGGCGATGTTACCCTTACCAAAATTAATGTATATGAAAATGAAAGAAACAAACTGATTACGGGCAGCGGTGATACAAAAGGAATTTCACTATATGATTTTACAACAGCTAAGTTTATTGATTTGAAAATCGATAAAGAAAAATTTGACGGATTTGACTATGAGTCGAAGAAAATATTTTATGGTGAAGTAAAAGATAATACAGTTTCCTTGTTTGATTTCCAGGATTCAAAACATCACTATTATGTTATGCTAAGTCCCAATGAAGAAATTGAAAGTGGTATGGGATTATTAATTTAGTCTCTTTTCCAATCAATCGAAAATCACTAACTTTATTCACATTATTAAAAAATCTTGGTAAGATGGTGAGAGTCTTTTTCTCCTTTTTATTTTTTGTAACCACAACTATAATTTACCCGCAGCAGAAACTTACTCTCGAAGATATTTTTCATTCCAATAAATTTATAGAAAAGCAATTAGAGAATGTTCAATGGATGCCGGATGGTAATTCATTTACTTTTACTAAAGTTAATCCCGAAACAGGACTTAGCGACATTTATAAATACAATGTTAAATCAAAGAGGGATTCGCTGATTATAAATGGAAATTCCCTGCTTTATGATGGACAAGCAGTAGCATTGAGTAGTTATTCTTTTTCAAATGATGGAAGATTTCTATTGTTTTCCGGACCCGAACGAAAAATTTGGCGTTATTCAACTTATGCAGCTTACTATGTTCTTGATCTAAAAAGCAAAAAAATATTGTCGCTCGAAAACAACTCAACTTATCTCAGAAATGTTAAGATTTCTCCTGATAGTAAGTATGTCGGATATGTTTACAGGTCCAATATTTATGCCGTTGATTTGAATACAGGAAATGCACGACAAATCACAACAGACGGTGATAGGAATATCCTTAACGGAGTATTTGATTGGGTTTATGAAGAAGAATTCAGTTTAATAGATGCATGGAGATGGTCTCCGGATAGCAGGAAAATTGCTTTTTGGAGACTTGATCAGACAAGAGTAAAAGAATTTTATCTTGATGACGAGATGGGTTTGTATAATGAAATTACACCATTAAAATATCCTAAAGTTGGAGAGCAGAATTCTATTATTAAAATTGGTGTTTATAATCTTGAAAAGAATAAAACGAGCTGGATGGATATTGGCAGCGAAAAAAATATTTACATACCCCGTATTTATTGGACAAATACTTCAAATAAGCTTGCGATAATGAGATTGAACCGGCACCAGAATCAATTGGAATTATTGCTCTCTAACACCGAATCCGGGAAATCTGACATCATAATATCAGATAGCAATAACACATGGGTAAATGTTGAACACGATATTCTATTCTTACAAGGAAAAGATGAAATTATCTGGACATCTGAAAGTAGTGGTTTTAATCATGCGTATCTTTATGATTATAACGGAAAATTGATAAAACAGATTACAAATGGAGAATGGGAAATAACTTCTGTTGAGGCTGTTGATGAAGAAAACAGGCTGCTTTATTTTTATGGAAAAAAAGACTCTCCAGTTGAACAAAACATTTACAGAATAAATCTTGACGGTGAAAATCTTGAAAGAATATCTCCCGATAACGGCTGGCATACAGCTATTTTTTCTCCCCGCTTTAAATATTTTACAGATAATTTTTCATCTGCAACTTCATTAACGACAATATCATTGAGAAACTCAGATGGTTCAATTATAACCAAATTTGTAAATAATGATGATATTCTTAATGGCAACAATCTGTCGTTTCCCCTATTTTCTTCATTTGTTACCACTGATGGAGTAGAATTAAATTATTATATGATAAAACCGAATGATTTTAGTCCCAATAAAAAGTATCCTGTTATTGTTTACGGTTATGGCGGTCCGGAATCACAAACTGTTGTTAACGAGTGGTATAGATCAAGGGGGCTGTGGCACCAGTTTATGGCACAGAACGGATATATAATTTTTTGTGTTGATAACAGGGGCACCGGAGGAAGAGGAAAACAATTTAAAGATTATGCTTATGGAGATATGAGCAAGTGGGCTGTCCACGACCAGATTGAGGGAGTAAAATTTCTACGTTCTCTTTCTTATGTCGATAGTTCTAGAATAGGTTTTTGGGGATGGAGCGGAGGCGGTTATCTTACATTAATGATGCTTACAAGAGGTTCGGATTATTTTTCAACAGGCGTTTCAGTTGCACCCGTTTCCGATCTTCATCTTTACGATGATATTTGGACCGAAAGATATATGGGGCTACCTGGTGAAAATGAGGCAGGATACAAAGCGGCTAATGCACTGACCTATGCTAACCAGGTAAAAGGACATCTCCTTATTATTCATGGAACGGGTGACGATAATGTTCATTTCCAAAACACACTCCAAATGATAAATGAACTGCAGAAAAATTTAAAGCTGTTTGATTTAATGATATATCCAGATAAAAGGCACAGTATTTCGGGAAGAAGCACCCAACTCCACTTATTTACATTAATTAGTAATTATTTTTTTGATCATCTTTAAGTTATAGGTATGAGTGTTGTTGAACTAAAAAAAACAGTAAGAAAATATTCTAATTCTGAAAAGGGTAAATTCCTTCAAAGGTTTTTTAAAACGGGTAAAGGAGAATATGCAGAAGGCGATATCTTTGCAGGAATAAATGTTCCTGCTTCAAGAAAAATTGCATGGCAGTTTGAATATTTAAATCTTACTGAACTTTCTAAGATTATAAAATCAAAAATTCATGAGGAAAGATTAATTGCTCTTTTTATTCTTGTTAATAGAATGGAAAAGGCTAATGAAAAAGAAAGAGAAAAGATTTATAAATTTTATCTCAGGAACATTAAATCTGTTAATAACTGGGATCTTGTCGATCTTTCTGCAGATAAAATTATTGGCGAGTATTTATTTGATAAGAAAAGAGAATTATTATTTAAACTTATAACATCCATATTTTGTAGTATTAATTATCTCTTTTT
>CAZUOC010000034.1:0-10125 GCA_964622335.1 uncultured Ignavibacteriaceae bacterium | reverse complement strand
ATTAGATGCTTTATGTTGATGTTCTGTGTGTTCTAAATTTCCTTTTATTTGTTTGAAGTTTTGTTACTCCTCTGCCTAAAGATGTTCCTATCCAGATTATTCCAGATACATCTTTTCCAAGTGCTACTACTTCGTTGTCAGGTAATGAATTATCGTTTAACGGATCATGTTTAAATATCATATAGGAGTTTGTCCCGGGGTTAAAACTTATTAATCCGGCACCTAAAGTCCCAAGCCATAGATCTTCTTCATTTTCAATTATGGTCATTATTGAATTTGTACTATTAGTATCTTTTTTAAAATATCGCACAAACTTTGTTTTATCATCCGGTAATTTTTTTTGGCTCTTATCAAGTTTGTTCAATCCTCCATTATATGTTCCTATCCATATGTTACTTTCATTATCTTCGAAAACAGTTATTATATCATTACTACTCAAACTGATATCGGATATGCTTTCTTCGTAGCGAAAAAAATCATAACGATCTGTATTTTTGTCATGTACAAGCTTATTTAATCCTCCTCCGAAAGTTCCTATCCAGATTATTCCATCCTTATCTGTAATTAGTTTAGAAACCCTGTTATAACTTAAACTATTTGGGTCAGTGGGATCGTTATAAAAATGTTCTGTTTTATTTGTTTTTTTGTTAAATCTAAATAAACCATTCCCCCACGTTCCGACCCATAAATTACCGTTTTTATCTTCGCTGATAGATGTAACTGAATAATCGTTATTTCTTACGAAAGTAACGGGATAGCTTGTATAACTTTCTTTCAAAACCGATTTAAAATTTTTATTATAGTCTAAATTAAAATGTTTAAAGGTTTCAGTTGTCCTATCAAATTTGTTAAGAATTCCCTTGATAGTTCCAATCCATATATATCCTTCGGAGTCTTCGTAGATTGATGCAATTTCGTTATCGGATATTGAAGTTGAATCGTATGGATCGTTTATATAAACTGTAAAATTATACCCATCAAACTTGTTAAGGCCGTTTCCTGTTCCGAACCACATAAATCCTTCCTGGTCCTGCAGAATTGCGAGTATAGAACTTTGGGAAAGTCCTTCTTTAATTGTGATTTGCCTGAAAAGATAATTATCCGTTGACTGTGTTGTTTCTGCATCAAGTAATGTATTTGATAAAAGAAACAGTATTAATAAAGCAATCATCTTTGCTGTAAAAATTTTATTATCATCTTCTTAAGAAATTAAACGTCGCAGGTATCATATTCAAGATTGTGTAATATATTAATATGCTTGTTTTGGATTAATACATAAGATGTTAAAAATATTTTGTATTTCGTGGCGAAATTAGTCATTACTTATGGTATATAGTTTGTCTCATAGAATTAAAGTTGCAAAACCCATATATCAATCTCCTAACAATAAGCCGGATAGTGTCCGGCTTTTTTTATTCTTTGCTCATCAAATAAAATTACAAATTTATTTTTCCAAAGAGCGAAATTTCATATTTTGAAGTCTGAAAGTTATTCCGAAATAATTACAGTTCATTCAGAATAATATGATTAAATCCGGTTCTCCGTCAAAAAGAAATGCCTGGTCCTGGATTCCCTCACTTTATTTTGCTGAAGGTATGCCGTATATAATAGTTATGTATGTTGCCGGGGTGATGTATAAAAAACTAAACATTTCCAATGCGGACATCACACTATACACAGGCTGGCTTTATTTGCCATGGGTTATAAAACCTTTATGGAGTCCTGTTGTTGATATTCTAAAAACCAAAAGGCTTTGGGTAATAGTAATGCAGGGATTAATCGGGCTTACTTTTGCCGGAGTTGCTTTTACTATTCCTGTTTCAAATTTCTTACAGTATACACTTGCATTCTTCTGGTTGATGGCTTTCAGTTCTGCGACACATGATATTTCCGCAGATGGTTTTTATATGCTAGGATTATCTGAACATGATCAGTCTTTTTTCGTTGGTATCCGTTCAACTTTTTATCGAGCCGCAGTTTTAGCAGGAAATGGTTTACTAGTTATATTGGCTGGCTATTTTGAGGAAACTCTTAATAATATTGCCCAAGCATGGGTAATCTGTTTTTTTGTACTTGCAGGGTTATTTTTGTTTTTTTTAATTTATCATTCTTTCATACTTCCTTATCCCGAAAACGACCGATCTGTTATGGCAGGTGAAACCCGCAACTTTCTTAAAGAATATTTCAGAACGTTTGTTTTATTTTTTAAAAAAGATAAAATCATTATCGTAATAGCTTTTATTCTTTTATACAGATTAGGTGAGGCACAGCTAGCAAAATTGGCTCCGCTTTTTCTGCTTGATCCCAAAGATGTAGGCGGCATTGCGTTATCGACTTCTGAATATGGTTTTATTTACGGTACAATAGGAATAATTTTTCTTGTGATCGGGGGAATTCTCGGTGGAGTTCTGGCTTCAAGAAAAGGATTAAAGTATTGGATATGGTGGATGTTACTGGCAATAAATCTTCCCGATATTGTTTATGTTTTTCTTTCCTATACTCAAACATCGAATTTATTATTAATAAATTTTTGCATAGCTATTGAGCAATTCGGTTATGGTTTTGGATTTACTGCCTTTTTACTCTTTTTAATTTTTATTTCTAAGGGTGATCATCAAACTTCACATTATGCAATTGCTACGGGGATTATGGCTCTTGGAATGATGATACCGGGAATGTTCAGCGGTTGGCTGCAGGAAATTCTGGGATATAAGCTTTTCTTTATATGGGTTTGTATAGCAACAATTCCGGGATTTATTGTAACTAAATTTATTCCGATTGACCCTGAATTTGGGAAGAAGATAGATTGATAAACTTGTTTTGCTAACTTTCTAAAAAATTAATATACCTCTCTCTTTGTAAGTCATAATTCCATTTCGTCAATTTGTACATACTACTTTTCATTTTCATAAAACGATCTCTGTCCGAAGCTAGTTCATTTATTTTTTCTATCAGGTTATCAACTTCATAGAAAAAGCCTGTATCCTTAAAATCTTCATAAATAGAGAATGATTTTTCACACAGCAACGGTATTTTATAAGTAAATGCCATGTTGTATGAACCTGAAATCTGCGTTCTGAAATACTTGTTAAACCAGACAGCGGAAGGATGAATTAGGGGTAGTACCACATCACTTAGTTTAAGATAAGAATAGAAAGTATTGTTATCTAAAAAATCTTCGAATAAAATAAACTGCTTCATTAGAGTAAGTTTATTTATAGTTTCTTTTAATTGTAGCTTAAATTTTTCATCAGATGAACCTAATAATATTATTTTGATTTTTTCATTAAGACGAGTTTGAGAAAGATTTTTTAACAATTGATTGTAATCTCTTCTTTTTTGTTCTGCCCGACCGGGAATACAAACCCAGAATTCATCAGTGGGTTTTGAAATTTTGATTGAGTCATACTCAGGTTGAAAGATTGTATAAATGCTCTCAAATTTTTGCTTTTCTAATTTTAGCGAGTTGACGTGATCAAGTACGTAATCGCTTAATACAAAATATTTTTTTACTTTTTTATTAATGAATCTCTGATTGCCACTTTTTATGATCTTTTCAGAATCGTGAAGTATTCCTGTAAATTCTATCTCTTTTGGAAACGGAAACAAAAGTAAATTTCTAATTTTGATCCCGTCGGCACTGTTAAGAATGACTTTGCTAAATTTGTTTTGTAATAAGTATCTGCGAAGATTTAAAAGATTTTTAAAATCGCCGATTATATTTTTTCCAAAGCCGAAAAAAGTTGTGGTGAAACCTGAAGCAATCAGAGTAACTTTTTCTTTAAGTACAGATGAGCAAATTAAATCTACTTCATAACCCGAATCTTTTAAAAAACATAGTTGCGAGTAAAGACACTCATCGTGTGCAGTACCAATTTCTATAAGGGCAGCTTTTTTATTCATACTATGTATAATCTATACGCTTAATATAAAAAAGCTTTCAGGTTTAATATATTACCGGCGATAAAATTGTTAATTTCTTGATTAATTAGAATTAGAATACTAAATGAATAAAAAAATCACAGTTTTTCTTCCTTTCAATGGTGGAGATTATACTCATAAATTAGTTGCCCAATTTAAGCAATCCGATCTTGTAGAGAAGATTTTTCTTTTATCTACAAAAAGTAAAAATAAAATTGATGGATGTACAACTTTAATAATCCCAAAATTTTTGAGTAGCGAATCAGTTAAAACTATTCTTTTCAATACCGCATCTGATTTTGTTTTAATTAATTTTAATTATGCACAGGTTGAACTTGATAAATTTACTATAGAAAAATTTTTAATGGTTGCAGGATCAACCGGAGCAGGGATTGTTTATTCTGATTTTTATGAATTGATAAATGGCGATACGGTTTCTCATCCATTAATTGATTATTTGCAGGGAAGTTTGCGGGACGATTTCGATTTTGGTACGCTACTATTGGTTAAAACATCTGCAATGAGGAACGCTGTTCAATCAATAAATAAAAAATATAAATATGCCGGATTATATGATCTTCGATTAAGAATATCTGAAAATAATTCTATTACCAGAATTCCCGAATGTCTATATTCAATTAAAAAACAGGAAAATAAAAAAATAACAGAAGAACAATTTGAATATTTGGATCCACAAAACAGGGAAGTTCAAGTTGAAATGGAGAACGCGGTAACTGAGCATTTGAAAAGAATCGGGGCTTATATTAAACCGGGTTTTGAAGAAGTAAATCTTGATGAATTTAAATTTAAAGTTGAAGCTTCAGTCATTATTCCTGTAAAAAATCGTAAATCAACAATCGGTGATGCAATAGAATCGGCACTGAAACAAAAGACGAGTTTCTCATTTAATATAATAGTTGTAAATAATCATTCAGACGATGGAACGAGTGAAGCTATTGAATTATTTGTAAAAAAAGATAAAAGAGTAATTCATTTAATTCCTGAAAGAAAAGACAAGGAAATTGGTGGATGCTGGAGCGAAGCTGTTCATAATTCTTTATGCGGAAAGTTCGCTTGTCAACTTGACAGCGATGATATATATAAAGATGAAAATACTTTGCAAAAAATCATTGATGTTTTTGTAAAGGAAAAAGCTGTAATGGTAGTTGGATCCTACTTTCTTACTGATTTTAATTTAAAAGAAATTCCGCCAGGAATTATTGATCATAAAGAATGGACACCCCAAAACGGACATAATAATATTCTTAGAGTTAATGGTTTCGGTGCACCGCGTGCATTTTATACTCCGATATTAAGAAAAATAGAAATACCTAATGTTAGCTATGGTGAAGATTACGCAATCGGATTAGCAATTTCTCGTGATTATAGAATCAGTAGAATTTATGAACCAATATATCTTTGCCGCAGGTGGGAAGGCAACTCGGATGCAAAATTGGATATCACCAAAATAAACGCTAATAATTTTTATAAGGATAGTCTGAGAACTGCCGAATTGGTTGCGAGACAAAAGAAGAATGCTATGCAGAGATTTCTTTAAGTTTTTCTAATTCGGTCCATATCAAAGCACCGGCACCCACAATTGCGGAAGCTCCCCCACTTAATCCCGATGGAAGAAACTTTACTTTATTCTTAAATATATTCAGCAAATACATATTCATATATTTTTCCGTAGCTTTAAACAAAATTTCTCCTGCAGAAGTTAAGCCACCGAAGAGAATTATTGCTTCAGGATTTGTAATTGCGATCAGATCAGCCAGTTTTATTCCCAGAATTTTGGAGGTAAAATCGTATGCTTTAAGGGCAATTTTGTCTCCTCTGTAGGCTGCTTCGCAAATTGTTTTTGGAGTCAGGTCTTCATATTTATATTCTCTTAACTCACTTTTCTCAGAGGAGTTTGAAAGTAATTCATATGTAGTTTTTTTAATTCCTCCTGCAGACACATAAGTTTCAAGGCAACCTTTTCTTCCGCAACCACAATTTCTTCCATCAGGATCATAAATAGTGTGTCCAAATTCTCCAGCAAAACCGTTATTGCCGTAATACAATTCACCATTTACAAAAATTCCGCTGCCCACACCAGTACCTAATGTAACTACGACAAAATTTTTCATGCCTTTGGCAGCACCGAATTGAAATTCGCCGATTGCTACTGCATTTGCATCGTTAGTTATAACCACAGGAAGTGAAAAATGTTTTTTAATAATTTCTACCACATTTACAGTGCCCCATTTTAAATTTGGAGGTTGTTCAACAGTCCCTTTAAAGTAGTTTGCATTAGGGGCTCCGATTCCAACTCCAACTAAGTTATATTTATTTCCAATTTTTGAAAGAAGTGTTTCGCATTCAGAAATAAACCTCTTAAAAAATTTATCAGCAGGGTCAGTAGGATTTGTTGGAATTATAGATGAAGTTATAAGATTTCCTTCCCTATCAACGAAGCCGAAAGCGGTGTTAGTTCCCCCAATATCAACTCCAAGTGTGATATCTGTATTTGAGTGGTTGTTCATTTTATATTTTCGGATATATAAAAAATGAATATATGCTTAATTATCAATTCTTTTTCGACTATAATTTAATAAATGTTTTTATAAGACGTTGTTTTACATACTAAAAAAGAAAGGTGTTTCTATTTGTCTATAAACTATTTTGTATAAACTTTATATCCCCATGCCGGTAATTCAATATTATATTTTGAAGTTAGTGTAATCTTTTTACTATCAAAAAAATCTTTGTAGTTACCTGATGCATTATCATCATAAATTTCAATCTTTTGACTTTCTGGTGAAAGATTAAAAATTGCAAACACTTTGTTGTTTTCTTTTTCTCTCACAAAAGAAAATATCTTATCGTCTTTATTAGTTTTTACTCTTTTCATTTCACTGCCACTTAAACCGTTCCATAAGGCTTTGTTATTCAGCTTTAAATGAATAAGTTTTGTATATAAATCTCTAAAATTGCTTTTCTTCCATTCAATTGTATCCTTATCAAAGAATCTTAAAGACTTATTCATCTCTGCTTCCTGACCGCTGTAAACAAGAGGCATCCCCTTAACAACTCCGCAAAGAACAGCAAAAGTTTTTACAGCATCTCCAAATCTTTTGTAAACAGTTCCCTGCCAACTGTTCTCGTCATGATTAGTTGTAAAAACCATTCTATATGCATCGGGATTGTAATTATTTTCTTCTTTCTTGTAGTACTTATCGAGAGAATCTACATTCATTTCCCCCTTGTAAATTTTTTTTAAGATGTGATGAAATTCCCATGCATAAGTCATATCAAAGGCATGTGCATGCAAATTAGGATTTTCAGCTTCTGCCAGCATAAATACAGGTTTAATTTTATCTAATTCCTTTCGGGCAAAATTCCAGAAGGAAACCGGTACCATGCTCGCAACGTCACAACGGAAACCGTCAATGTTACATTCTTTGATCCAGTATTCCATAGCGTTTTCCATATATATCCATAGTTTTGGATTATTGTAATTAAGTGCTATAACGTCGGACCAGTCTGGTACAGGAGCAATAAAATTCCCCAGGGAATCTTTTTTGTAAAATTCAGGATTTGTTTTTGTAAGAACATTATCCCACGACGAATGATTTGCAACCCAATCAATTATAACATGCATTCCCTGCTTGTGTATTTCGTTAACAAGATTTTTGAAATCTTCGAGAGTACCGAATTCAGGGTTTATAACTTTATAATTTTCTATTGAATAATAACTGCCGAGAGTTCCCTTCCTGTTTTTTTCTCCTATAGGATTGATGGGCATAATCCAGATTATGTCGATGCCCATTTTTTTAATTTCGGGTAAGTGTTTTTGAAACGCTTTAAACGTTCCTTCAGGTGTATACTGGCGAACGTTTACTTCATAAATAGAAGAATTTTTACTCCACTCCGGATGTACAACTGTAGTTTCTTTTTGCGCATATATACTGAAGGATGTGGCATACAAAAAGAATAAGTTTAAAATCAGAACAGAAAATTTCCTTCGGGGCATGAGCCTCTCCTATTTTATGTGGGGGCAAATATAAGAATGATTATTCAATAATATAACTACCCAAATGGGGAGGTTATTAAAGAAATCTTTTTACTTATATTCACCCATATTTTATAAGAAAGCTTCCCAACATGAGAGGAACAATTCAATGAATAAACCACGTCTCAGCTTTTGGCAAATCTGGAATATGAGTTTTGGATTTCTCGGAATTCAGTTTGGATTTGCTTTGCAGAATGCAAATGTCAGCAGGATATTTGAAACGCTCGGTGCAAAGATTGATGATATTCCTATACTTTGGATTGCAGCTCCGGTAACCGGTTTAATTGTACAGCCTATAATTGGACATATAAGTGACAAAACATGGGGGAAGCTTGGAAGAAGGAGACCCTTCTTTTTGACCGGGGCAATTCTTGCGTCTCTTGCTTTATTGATAATGCCTAACTCGCCGGTTTTATGGATGGCTGCAGGTATGCTCTGGATAATGGATGCTTCGATTAATATTTCAATGGAACCGTTCCGTGCATTTGTTGGGGATATGCTTCCATCCGAACAAAGAACAATCGGATTTTCTATGCAGAGTTTTTTCATTGGAACAGGAGCGATAATAGCCTCAGCTCTTCCTTATGTTATGACAAACTGGATCGGTATCTCAAATATTGCGCCCGCAGGGGAAATTCCGGATTCTGTTAAGTATTCATTTTACATTGGTGGTGCTGTATTCCTTCTTGCCGTACTCTGGACTGTGTTCAGCACAAAAGAATATTCTCCTGAAGAATTAAAAAAGTTTTCTGAATCAGATAATAATTCTGTTCATTCGGAGAAGAATAAAATATTGGCAGAACATGTTTCAGCAAGCCGGTTTTACCGGGGAGGAATTATTTGGACATCAATTGGTTTGATAGGCGCCATGATTCTATTCTTAACTTTAAAGGAAACTGATTACGGTCTTTATGTTTTGTTTTTGGGAGCAATAGCTTTCGGAATTTTGTTATTTATTGTTGCAAAAATGACCTCGAAGAAAAAAGTTGAAGGTGGGTTTGTAGTCGTCTTTAATGATTTTTTTAAGATGCCATCAACTATGAAGCAGTTGGCAGTTGTACAGTTCTTTTCTTGGTTCGCTTTGTTTGCTATGTGGATTTATACAACTCCGGCAGTCACTCATCATATTTATGGTGCCACAGATACTACATCAGAATTATATAACAAAGGAGCTGATTGGGTAGGAGTTTTAATGGCAGTCTATAATGGCTTTGCTGCCGTAATGGCTTTCGTTCTTGTTTGGCTTTCAAAAAAAACAAACAGAAAAACTGTTCACATGATAAGTTTAATCTGTGGTGGACTTGCTTTTCTTTCTTTCTATATAATTAAAGACCCCAATCTTCTTTTAGTTTCTGAGTTAGGCATTGGTCTTGCATGGGCATCAATTCTTGCAATGCCTTATGCAATTCTTGCGGGAGCCTTACCACCCGAAAAGATGGGTGTCTACATGGGAATTTTTAATTTCTTTATAGTAATTCCGCAGATAACTGCTGCTGCAATATTAGGATGGTTCGTTAAACATTTATTTGGAGGTGATGCAATAAATGCATTGTTATTAGGAGGTGCATCTATGATTATTGCTGGAATTCTTGTAATGTTTGTTAAGGATGTTGATGAAGTGAAAGAAGTTAGACAAGAACTAGATGTTTAAAAAGTCAAAGGTCAAAAGTCAAAATAAAGTCAAATTTATTTTTTTCTTTTTGAGTTTTGATCTTTATCAAGGATTGATATATGAAAACCAAAGTACTATTTTTATTATTTGTTACCGTTTCCAATTTTTCCTTTTCACAATTGGTAACAACAGAACCGGAATATCCCACTGAGAATGATTCAATAGTAGTTATTTTTGATGCAACCCAACCTGGTGCCGAAGAACTTCTTAACTATACGGGAACACTATACGCACATACTGGTGTTAATACGAATTTTGGCGATTGGCAGCATGTGATTGGTACATGGGGAAATAATCAGAATCAGCCGGCTTTAACAAGGTTGGGTCCTAACACATATCAAGGAGCAGTAGGGTATCCACGGCAATTTTATAATGTTACAAATTCGTCAGAAAAAATTTTACAGCTAGCAGTAGTTTTCAGAAGTGCTGATGGTACCAAACAAACAAGACCGGATATATTTATCGATCTTTATGA